>NZ_JAUBPT010000131.1:0-22353 GCF_036700905.1 Microcoleus sp. S13_C3
CCCGCCCGTCCAAAAAGGACGGGCGGGACGCCCATCCCACTTTCAAGAGTGGAAGTTATTTAATTCTCATTCCTAAATAGATACCAGGCGATTTCAAGAGATGGTTAGCCCATTTAAAAAGGGTGAAACCTGAAATTTCGCATCTTAATAAGGATTTTATGGGCTGTGAGTTATCCTAGTTGTTTAACCCAATTCATAATTGTCGTATGATGTACACCTTTGACTCTTTCAATTTCCCTAAAACCCATGCCCTTAAGATACATTTGTAGGCATTCGTCTTTCACTTCTTGAGCATAACCTCTGTGCTGTTCATAGCAGTCTATAAATTGTCTACCACAGGTAACACACAGGTAGTTCTGCTTACCTTTTTTCCGCCCATTTTTATTGATATGAGTTGACTTACATTCAGGACATTTCATAGAATATGACTGGTGTTAAATTGTTTTTTGTAAATTGCTCTCAGAATTAATTATATCTTAATTCAGCAAGGCCGATTATTTAATAATGGGGTGCGTGATGACACAATCATTTTTTCTATTCATGCTAACTCTGTATGAGGAGTTTCATCCCTCATACAGAGTTATCAGTCTCTTTCAATTGCCCATTCTAGCTAAGACTACTTTTTCACCTCATTATTATTACCTTCCCCAACGATCGATCGCATTCCTTCGAGCGTAGCGGGAATGCTGCGCGGGTCCATAAACATGACCTTGCTGCTGTCGCTGGTGCCAATTTTTTGGCCCATATCCAGATAGTTTTGAGCTAACAAAAATTGTAAAGCTTCCCGCGCATTGGGGTCATTTTGCAGAGTTTTGCCGATGATTTGCAAGGCCTCGGAAGTAGCTTGAGCTTTCAAAACCTGACTTTGGCGTTCTGCTTGAGCTTTCAGGACGATCGCCTTTTGTTGAGCTTCCGCCTCCAAAATAGTCGCTTTTTGGCGCGCTTCTGCATCCAGAACTTGCGCTTCTGCTTTACCTTTGGCGCTGTTAACTGCTGACTCGCGTTCGCCCTCGGATGTCAGAATTGCCGCTCGCTTGCGTCGATCGGCTGCCATCTGCAATTCCATCGATTCCTGTACAGTTTTAGAAGGGATAATATCCCGCAATTCTACCCGCGTTACTTTCACTCCCCAAGGATCGGTAACAATATCTAAATCTCTGAGCAAGATTTCATTAATTTGAGAACGAGCAGTAAAGGTTTGTTCGAGATCCAGTTGACCCATTTCGGCGCGAATTTGAGTCAGCACCATATTTACCATTGCTGACTGGAGATTTTCTACTTTGTAACAGGCTTTTTCCAAGTCTACAATGCGCCAGTAAACCACAGCATCAACGGTGAAGGAAACGTTGTCGCGGGTAATACAAGCTTGCGGGGGAATATCTAAGACTTTTTCCCGAATTGTTTGTTCGTACACGACGCGATCGAGAAACGGCGTGACAAAATTCAAACCGGGTTCCAGTTTCTTGCCACTGTATTTACCTAAAGTTTCCACCAGCGCTTCATTTCCCTGGTTGATAATCTTGACGGAACCTGCGAGGGCTGAGCCACCGAGTGCTAAAAATACAAGTAAAAAAAATTGTTCCACAACTGACTCCTAATAATTGTTGATTGTTAACTGTTGGTTATTGGTTATTGGTTATTGCCAATGCCCAATGCCCTATGCCCAATGCCCAACTACCAATTTCCAATTCCCAATTCCACATTTTGTTTAAGAATGCAAGAGATTTTCTGGCAAAACTATCAGAGTAGTGCCTTTTCGTCCCACGACAATTACGTTTTGGTTGGGGGGGATAGTGGCCTTCGTGTCTTCGCAGCGAGCTTGCCAAGAATTCCCCTCATAAATGACTCGGCCGGCTTCTCCGGGGGGAATTTCTGTTAAAGTTTTGGCTTCCTGAGAATCTGCGATCGCCCTTGCCGTGCCTTTTGGTATCAACCGCCGAGACAGCAGCACAAAAACGGTCGAAAATACCATCCACAGGAATATTTGTAAATTAACGTAAGGTAGAACTAGAGAGCATCCAGCTACGGCAAAGGCGCTCAGTCCCATCATAAAAGCGACAAAAGCAGTCGGGAGAAATAGCTCTGCCAAACAGAGCAAAGACCCAGCTATCAGCCAAAGGAGCGTAGGAGTCAAGATCATAAAAAGAATAGGTGATACTATTTAGATCTTAGATTTGAAATTGAAGATTTAAGAAATGCAAACAACTGACTCTGCAAGGGTTTGCCACTTGCAACCCCTCAGAGCGATTTTTCGCGCCGCGGTACCATGTTGAGGCTTCCATCGTACTCCAAGTCAGAGTTTAGTAACTTAGATTACAATTTTAGCCGGTGCAGACTGGCAGAAACTACAATTTCTAGGGGCCCAAAGGCAGTTAAGAAATTGATAGGGCCTAAAATCAGTTTATTCTCAAGCTCATGAATTTGGGCTTGCGAATCATATATCTTCAGAATGTTTTTACACAAACTATTTCGATATGATCAGCAGTTTCTCCGAACCCATTTATTGCCCGAATCTTAGCTGTCCAGATCCCCGCAATACCTTTGGCCGCCAGCAGTGTGCAGCGTGCGAAACGGATTTAATTTATCGCTATGTGTGGGCGGTGGGGCAAGCAGCCGAGGAAGTGCCGGCGGGTAAGGTAATAGCCGATCGATACTTTGTCATTGCACCCCAAATCTGGCTCGACAGCCGTCCAGCTTTGCCTCCCAGCGTCCCGGAACAACTGCCGGATACGATTATGCCTTACCTGCATTTGTATCCCCAACGGCTGCATACGCCGGAAGTATACGGTTTTTGTTCGCTAGGGGAAGCACCGGAAGCGACAGAGGTGCTGTTGTTGGAAAATGTGCCCATCAATAATTTCGGCAGCCTGTATCCTTCTATTTTACAAGCTTGGTCTGGGACAACCGCCGCGCGCCAAGTTTACTGGCTGTGGCAAATGCTCCAACTGTGGACGCCGCTGTCGGAACAGGGAGTCGCTTCGAGTTTGCTGGTACCGGAAAATTTGCGGGTGGAAGGTTGGCGGGTACGCCTGCTGGAACTGCACCGGGGCAATTTTGTACCGACGCTGCGGGATTTGGGAGATGTGTGGTCAGGTTTGGTGGAATCCGCGCAACCCGAGGTGCAGTCGAAACTCGGAGAAATTTGTCAGTTTATGCGCCGCAGCAGCATGAATTTCGACGCGATCGCCCTGGAACTAAACGATTTATTATTAGAACAAGCCGCTAAATTGCCTCTGCACTTAGAAGTAGTCGGCATGACAGATACCGGGCCGCAGCGCTCCCAAAATGAAGACAGTTGCTATCCGATTGCTGCTGATTTTCAATTTAGCAAAACTTCAGGGGGCGAGAAACTAATTCCTTATTTGACAATGGTTTGTGACGGGGTTGGAGGCCACGAAGGAGGAGAAGTTGCCAGTCAATTAGCCGTCCAGTCCATGAAAGCTTTAATCCAAAATTTGCTCGCCGAAATCACTCAACAAGAAGAGTTGATGACGCCTACAATGGTAATTAAGCAACTCGAAGAAATAGTGAGAGTTGTGAATAATGTGATTTCCGCTCAAAATAATGAGCAGGGAAAAGAGTTGCGGCAACGGATGGGGACGACTTTGGTGATGGCCCTCCAGTTGCCTCAAAAAGTGAAAATTTCCGAGGATTTGCCCTCGAATAACAGCCACGAACTTTATTTAGTCAATGTTGGAGACAGCCGCGCTTATTGGATTGGCAAAAATTACTGTCACCGGCTGACTGTGGACGACGACGTAGCCTCAAGGGAAGTCCAGCTAGGACATTGTTTGTACTGGGAGACTCAAGTGCGATCGGATGCAGGAGCCCTGACTCAAGCTTTGGGAACGCGGGATGCCGATTTCCTGCGCCCGACGATTCAGCGATTTATTGTCGAAGAGGAAGGCTTACTGCTGCTGTGTTCCGACGGTTTGAGCGACAACGACTGGGTAGAGAAATCTTGGGAGAATTATGGCCCAGAGGTGCTTGAGGGCAAAATGTCTTTGGAAGCCGCAGTTCAGTCTTGGATTCGTCTCGCCAACGAGAAAAACGGTTATGACAACACCTCTGTGGTGGCGACTCACTGTCGGATGTCGCCGGAGAGATTGGTACTGTTCGATCCGACGGTGGCCTCAGCGGTGGCGTCAGCGCCAGTGTCAGCCTCGGTGTCGCTGCCGCCGTCCCTGCCGCGATCCCTCCAGAAGTCCGGGAGGATTCCAGAATCTCAGCTTTCAGAATCGTCCAAACAGTTGTTGTACCCCGAAACTTCCCCCGCCCCGGAACCCGTTCAAAAACAGCGATCCAAGCTGCCGCTGCCCCTACTGGGGGTGTTGGGGCTGATATTAGCCGGTGGCGGTTTAGGTTTGTGGGTGCAAAGCCGCCAAAGCCCCCAGCCAGAGCCCGCACAAGTTCCCCCACCGCCGGAAACTCCCGCCCCAAGTCCTTCGGAGACTCCCTCCCCAGGGGCCGAGAGTCCCTCGCCGTCGCCCGAATCGAGTCCTGCGGAAATTCCGCTGCCCGATAGCGAGAGTCCCTCGCCGTCGCCCGAATCGACTCCTGCGGAAATTCCGCCGCCCAAAGAAGCGGAAACTCCTTTACCATCACCGGAGTAAGGGAGATTAGACCTCTTGCAAAAATCCTTTTCCTCAATTGATGGGACGGGCTCTGGGGCCCATCCCACAAGAGTTATTTTTTCTTGTGGGATGGGGCCCCAGAGCCCGTCCTCATTATTTTTGCAAGAGGTCTATTGAATTAATTTGAGGCAGAAGGAAAGAGGCAGAAGGAAGGAGCCAGAAGAAGTGTTTTTACAAATATGAGATGCTCCCATCACAGTTATTGATTTTGTATCATAGTCCGCTTGCAGAAACAAAATGGCTAAAAAGTCAGCCAGCGCTACAAAAAGCAGTTTAAAATTCCTAATAATTTTAGTTCAACTAACAATTAGCGATTAGCAACTAACAACATAAGCTTTTTTTATCTTGACCACGAATTTCAAAGGTGGTACCCGCCACGTGATTTATCCGTGGAATCAATCCAAAATCGAAAATCGAAAATCCTCAAGCCCCCGCATTTATCCGTGGGGTCGCCTCGAAAATCTCAAATCGAAAATCGAAAATCGATTGACGGCGCACAATTTATTAACTATAATTACCAGCCCAAAACTAACAAAAATCTTACGCCTAACAGTTTTTCTCAAATAACCGTTAAACTATTCTAACGTTTGCGCGTACCCAACCTCGCAGGCACAACCTATATCTGTTAAGGATTCGTCCTGATTCACAGGAGCAAGATTTTAAAATATGCATCTCAGCGAACTGACTCACCCAAACCAATTACACGGCCTCTCGATTCATCAACTCGAACAAATTGCCCGACAAATTCGAGAAAAGCATTTAGAAACTGTAGCCGCTAGCGGCGGCCACCTCGGCCCAGGATTGGGTGTAGTCGAACTGACCTTAGCACTCTACCAAACACTCGACCTCGATCGCGACAAAGTTACCTGGGATGTCGGCCACCAAGCTTATCCTCACAAATTAATCACCGGCCGCTACAACCAATTCCACACCCTACGCCAAAAAGACGGCGTTGCAGGCTATCTCAAGCGCTGCGAGAGCAAATTTGACCACTTCGGCGCAGGCCACGCTTCCACAAGCATTTCCGCAGCGTTAGGAATGGCGATGGCGCGCGACCTCAAAGGGGAAAACTTTAAAACTGTAGCAGTCATCGGCGACGGCGCATTGACGGGCGGCATGGCACTCGAAGCCATCAACCACGCGGGCCATATGCCGAAAACCAATTTGTTAGTTGTGCTCAACGACAACGAGATGTCAATCTCGCCCAACGTCGGCGCAATTACCCGCTATTTGAACAAAATGCGATTGTCGGCACCGGTGCAGTTTCTCAAAGATAACTTAGAGGAACAATTCAAACACATTCCCTTTGTCGGCGAAACTTTTACTCCAGAAATGGAACGCCTCAAAGAAGGGATGAAACGCTTGGCCGTCTCGAAAGTTGGAGCAGTAATTGAAGAATTAGGCTTTACTTACATGGGCCCGGTAGATGGACACAATTTGGAAGAGTTAATTGCCACTTTCAAACAAGCTCATACTATTCAAGGACCCGTGTTGGTTCATGTGGTGACGGTGAAGGGCAAAGGATATGCGATCGCCGAAAAAGACCAAGTAGGATATCACGCCCAAAATCCTTTTAACTTAGCCACCGGCAAAGGCATTCCCTCCACTAAACCCAAGCCTCCAGCTTACTCGAAAGTCTTTGCCCACGCCCTAGTCAAGCTAGCAGAAGATAATCCGAAAATTGTCGGCATTACCGCTGCAATGGCAACCGGAACAGGCCTGGATAAACTTCATGAAAAACTGCCTAAACAGTACATTGATGTCGGGATTGCCGAACAGCACGCCGTGACTTTATCCGCTGGTTTAGCCTGCGAAGGAATGCGCCCGGTTGTGGCAATTTACTCGACATTTGTGCAGCGAGGCTATGACCAAATAATTCACGATGTTTGCATCCAAAATTTGCCAGTTTTCTTCTGTTTGGATCGCGCCGGCATTGTCGGTGCTGACGGCCCCACTCACCAAGGGATGTACGACATTGCCTTCTTGCGGTGCCTGCCAAATATGGTAGTTATGGCACCAAAAGATGAGGCCGAATTGCAGCGGATGGTAGTCACGGGAATCAACCACACAAGCGGCCCGATCGCCATGCGTTACCCGCGCGGCAATGGTTACGGTGTGCCTTTGATGGAGGAAGGTTGGGAAGAGTTGCCGATCGGCAAAGCCGAAATTCTCCGCAACGGCGACGATTTGCTGCTCTTGGGTTACGGTTCAATGGTTTATCCGGCAATGCAAACCGCCGAGATTCTGAGCGAACACGGCATTGAAGCAACTGTTATCAATGCGCGTTTTGTCAAGCCTTTGGACACCGAATTAATCTTGCCTTTAGCACAGCGAATCGGCAAAGTTGTCACAATGGAAGAAGGCTGTTTGATGGGCGGATTCGGTTCAGCAGTAGCCGAATCTTTGCTCGACAATAATGTCCTCGTGCCGCTGATGAGGCTGGGCGTACCGGATACATTAGTAGATCATGCAACGCCAGAGCAATCCTTTGCCAGTTTAGGATTAACTCCGTCGCAAATGTGCGATCGCATCTTAGCAACATTCAGCCGCAAACAGTCTCCTGTTAGCGTGTAATTAGCTAGAATCGTAGGGTGGGCACTGCCCCACCAGGGGTGTCAACAAACACCCTATTTCCCTCAGTACGGCAGGGGTTTAAACCCCTGCCTCAAAGCTAAAGTCTTCTTGGATAGGACTGAAGAACTCATTAGTCCTACTATATAGTTAAGGTCATTAGTTGATAGCCATAGAGCGAATAGGAGGATTTTGTGGGAGAAGCTAACCGCCGAAAAAGATTCGATTCAAATTACGGTAACAGCCTTAATATTGGATGTTTTATCGCTGCTTCTACTTCCAGCGATGCTCATGCTGTCTACCTTGGATTTGGACGCAAAAGAAGCGTAGAACGCAGACTTATATCAGCTCACGCAAGCATCATTGACGCCTGGAAAATCTTTGTTTATTGCCAAGATATTTTATCTAAGCTTAAATATTTTCATCTGCAAAGCAACGATCAAATTACTAGCAATTTCATTAGCAGTTTGATTGGGACTTACGGTGATTATTCTGATGACGATGCTGTTTATGAAGTGTCGGGCGATAAAAAAGCGCTTATGGATTGGCTGTCGCAAGGCAAAACGATCTTGGATGATGATTTGCCTTCCAATATTAACGTTTTGGTTGTAAAGCCCCCTGTTTCCAAAAAGTACAAAGTTTTTTGGTACGAATCACAAGAAGCTCCCAAAAATACTTACGGTAATCCCGAAGAAAATTGTGTTTTTACAGTCGGTAAAAATTCTGATGAACCCATTTCGGGGGGTGCTAACAAGAAAGTAATTTTATTCAGCAGTTATGTAACCGCTGCCTATGTAGCTGACTATGTGAATCGGTTGAACAGAGATAGTTTAACTGAGGAAGAAGTCAAGCGACTGTTGTTTGAAGCCAATCAGCTTCAAGGAAAAATTTAGCCAACTATGAATCAATGCTTTAAGTCATTTCTTATAGTTTTTGACGATCGACAACATAGTATCATCTCACACAAAGGAAAACCAACAATGAAATAGAAGTTTATGGTACAATCAGATTGCAGAAATATGGGAATATAAGGGAGAAAAAACAATGACTAACGTGAAACCAAATCGTACCGTGCGACGGGGAAGATTGTTCCCAGAAATTCAGTGGTCAGAAGAAAAAAAAGCCCAGTGGCGAGCTGAAAGAGCGGCATTTCGCAAGCGTTGCAAAGTAATTTTCGATCGCCTTAAACCAGAATTAATTGACAGTCACTACAACTGGTACATGGCGGTTGAACCTGATAGCGGGGAATATTTTATCGACAAGGATGATATGGCGGCTACCAAAATGTGCCGCCAGAAACACCCAAATGCTATCCCCTACCTTTTCCGCATCAACAATACAGGGGCGTGCGGCTCAATATGATTGAAGGAAGATTTGGTGATGAGGGCGAGCTATTTTTTGAAGTTGAATTGATTGCTAATAACGGCTTAGAATTACCTGTTGATCCTCTGCTAGATACAGGTTTTTCGGGCTGGTTAGCAATGGACGAACAAGATTTCGAGGGACTTGATTGGATTTATATTAGGCGACAAGAAATGCGGACAGCAAAGGGAGAATTTGATTTCGATCTTTATGCAGGAAAAGTACGCATAGATGAGCAAGAGTTTGACATTCCCGTTCATGTGGGTGACGGAGTACCGGAAATTTTAATAGGCCGCCAGTGGCTGAAAACTCGGCGGTTAGTAGTTGATATGTCTGCGAGTATTTTGACATTGGAAGCGAGTTAAAAGCAAAATGAATTTAAAAAATTTTGACATAGTAATAGTAGGAGCAGGCCCAGCAGGCGGTCACTGCGCGAGAATCCTAGCCAAATCTGGCCACAAAGTCTTGCTAGCAGAGCAAAACGACAATTTTAATAAAAATGACTTCTCTAGCGCCGCCACGCCTCTAGAAACCCTCTCTAAATTCGATTTACCAGAGTCCGTTATCGGCAGTTTTTGGCATAAACTTACTATTGAAACTAGCAAAGTCAGTCAAACTTGGGAGTCTCCCGAAAGCTTGGGAGTTGTTCTCAACTTTGCTAAATTTAGATCATTTTTGGCCAGCGAAGTTGAGCGATTTGGTGGTGAAGTTTGGCTTGGTTATCGCTACACCCGACATTCACAAAGCAGGGGCGAAACCACAGTCGAATTTAAACAGTTATCCGACGGTAAAATTATCAACGTTAGCACTAAAGTATTGGTTGATGCTACTGGCTTTGCTAGGGCGATTATGTACGAAAAAGAGAATGATAAGCCAGATTTTTTGTCGGGAACAGGAATAGAATATTTAATTGAAGTAGAGCCAGAAGTTTATAATAAATACAGCGGTGATTTAATCTTCTTTTTGGGCAAAAAATGGATGCCCGATGGTTATTCCTGGATATTCCCGATGGAACCAAACAGGCTGAAAGTTGGTGCGGGTCGCATTTTTTTAGATCCCAAAACGGTGAGGCATTTGTCACCGCTGAAAAAATATATTGATTTACTGATTGATGAATATCTGAAGTCAAAAAATTATAAAATTATTGACAAACACGGTTCGACGCTGAAGTACAATCCTGGTTTGAAGGATATTTATTGCAAGGATAATATAATTGCGATCGGTGATACTGTCTCGACAATAAATTTGTTGGGCGGCGAAGGGATTAGACACGGGATGGATGGTGCCCAAATCGCGGGGAAATATATTCAAAGGTATTTGGAGGAGAAAATCTCAGATTTTCGCGATTATGAGATGGAAATGCACCGCAAGTTTGATCGGAAATGGCATATTTCGGAAAGGTTGGCGGTGAGAAAGTATATCGATGATGTTAATGATGAACTTACCGATAAAATGATTTCTTATTTAAAGTATATGAAAACTGAAGAGGTGATGGAGATTTTATTTTATTATAAATTTGAGAAAATTTCCCGAGGATTAGGCGGTTATTTGCAGAGAAAAATCAAGGAATTGATTAAGCGATTTCACTTGTAAGGTGCGTCAGTTGAGAGATTGTTAGTTGAGGGAAAAATCTCGCTGGCTGACGCACCCTACAAACCTAATTGCCATAAAAAATTTTCTCCTGTAACTTTAATGCGCGGCAGCGACATTAAATTATCGTCAAAACTGCTAAAATTTAACTGATATGATACACCAAGAGTATATCCACTCGCTCCAATTAAATGCGCTACAATTGGATCGACATCCCCGTAAGGATAGGCAAAACATTTAACAGATTTCTCTAATCCCCGTTCTAAGATAGCACGGGATTGGGCTGCCTCCCGCACAATTTCTGTCGGCGACAATGCAGTCAGAGGTTGATGAGTAGCAGACATAGAACCGAATTCAATCCCTGCATCCCGCAGTTGCCGAATTTCCGGCCATCCCATTAACTGCACTTCTTCAAATTCGGCTTTTTCCCAACTATTTGTCTTTCCTATCGACTCCGCTACAAGAAAAACAGTTGCTGTAAAATCAAAGCGTTTTAGCAGAGGCCAAGCATATTGGAAAAAGTCGAGATAGCCGCCGTCAAAAGTCATCAATACAGCTTTACCGGGTAAAGGAGTTTTATCCCGTTTCGCACTTTGCCAATTTTCCCAACTCGCACTATAATAACCGCGATCTTTGAGATACTGCAACTGTTGTTCCAAAACCTGCGGAGTAACTGCGTCTAAACCGTCAGGAGAAATGCGGCGGTAGGAGAGAATCGGCAGCCTTTGTGTAACGCCATGATTGTCCCAAACTTGAGGTTTCACTGAGTGAGAAACTTCCCGATAAGAAGAATTTGAGCCAATGATTTCCGGTGCGTAAAATACTTGCTTGGGAAACTCGTTTTCTTGGGGAATTTGCATTGTCGGTTCCCCAGCGATTGTCGCCGCTGACTCGATTTCCGGCAGCGCCGCCGCCGGGAGTGCGGCGCGACGGCTGACACTCGTCCCGATCGCACCCGATCGCCTGCCGAAGAGCACCGCATTTTGGGGGTAAATGCCCCCAGCACCCGCTGCATTCAAACTGTCGGGCAAATTAGACCTTTGTTGAGCACAAGAGGCTAAGCGCGATCGTAGCCATTGCTTGCCGTTGAGTGGTTTTCCCAGCAAAGCTTCTCGCACGGCGGCGACGCACAACTCAAAACCAATATTTCGATTAATTGTCGATCGCAATTTTTGAGCCGAAACAAAATTATTTTCCACCGCAACAGTGACAATCCCGACACCAACCCCACCTACTTTCACCAGCACGTCTATTGCAGAAATCTCAACTTTTATATTAGCAAATTCCTCGCTAATTTCTAAGACAATCAAATCTTTCTCGATCGTAATTGTTGGCACTTCCTCTGCGCTTTCTGGATTGTAGAAATCCTCCAAATGCCAATTCGGACGCCCCCATAATTCTTGCAAAAATAGCGTCCAGTCATGTTTAGGGTGCAATGGTTTCAGCACAGTTTCCCACAATTTATTGCCTTTTTCGCAGCGATTGCGTTGAAAGAAGCGATCGAGAATTGGCCAAGCAAACTGGGCTGCAACCGCATCCGCCAACACCAAAGCCGCAACCATGCCATCGCAAATCGGCAATTCAATAATACCGAGTTTAATTCCTTCTAGTTTGATCGTACAGCACAGGCGATCGTATATTTGCGGAAGATCGCAAATATCGGAAATTGGTTCGCTCACTTCCACTGTAACTTTCCCGGCAATTTCACCCTTGACTCGCTTAATATTATCTAAAATATATCGAATTTCCAGGCTATTAAAAATTTTATGATATTTGTGAACCTTATTACTTTTAACCTCTCTCTCGATCCCTTGGTGCCAAGGTTGATTTAAACTGAGATAAGCCGCTCTTTCTTGATAAAATTCCAGCATTCTATCATCATATTCAATTCCCATAAAATGACAAAGTTCTTCTAACTTTTTGACTTTATTATCTAGAATTTCCTCATACTTGACTAATATATGATTAGATTTTTTAGCATATTTGTGACTAATTAACCTCGCCTCCTTCCAGCGATGGATACAGTGGTTTAAATCCCAACCAGGTCCCCACAACTCATGAGAAGTCCTAGTAGCCTCATGCAGAGATGCTATTGTATCCATACTGTTTCGCAAAATATGTATAAATTTAGCATCCGGCAAAAAGCGCTGTATATCCTCAATAAAATATATGTGTTCCGGCGTTTTTTCCAACCAAATACTTTTGTTTTGCTCCGCCGCCAAACCATCCAAAACTCCGACAAACCAACTAACTTTAGTTGCCACAGTTTGACTATTATCAAAATCTTGCAAAAGTTCAGGCCGATTAATCTCATCCTTAAAAAAAGCTTCCATCCTACCAGGAAAATTTCCCGCAAACTTCTTGTACAGTAAATAGTGAAAAAACTTAGATTCAGGAAAAGAAATAACTTCAGGATGAGCGGCTAATAAACTTTGAAGCATGGTTGTGCCGCTTCTCGGAGAGCCTACTAAAAATATCCGTTTCATTTTTATAGCTGATAAATGGTTTGTGAATTAGATTTTTTTACGAACCGCAGAGAGCGCAGAGGGCACAGAGGAAGAGAAGAAAGAGGTATGATTCATGTTCCTATCGGGGAACTCTGCATTGAAAAAAAATTTTCCTAACTCCAACTAAAATCCTCATGCAACAAATCCGAAAGTTCCTGATTGTAAGGTTGGAAATAATTAGTCAATTCTTGTGCGATTTCCGGGGGCATAGGGCTGTATTCATCGACATGATTAATTTCATATTCTTTACTTGGAGTCTCACTAATATCCAGAAATTTCAATACTTCCGAAAAGGCTTTGCCTGTATGTGCGTAAAAATCTTCGCTCTTGATAATTAGCAACTGTTCTCTCGGAAAATAGTCGAGCCAATTTTTGATTTGTTCTACATAAATTCCCCGCGACAAATAGGAATAATGCTGGTGATTAAAACTGTAATAATTTTCATCTGATTTGATTTTTTCAATCTCACCTTTGAGTCTATCCGGTTCAGAAGCGATCGCCTTTTCAAAATCCAACTTTTCGCAGCCACTCGCCACTTCTAAATGATAGTGCATCCACGCTCGTTTTACCGGGTTTCGCAGCATTACAATCAGCTTAACATCCGGGAAACACTTGTAAACTCGCTCCGCTACCAAAGGATGATAAATATAGTAAGAAGTCATCTCCCACAGCAGCACCTTGTCACTCGCTACACTCCGCGTCAAGTGCTTGCTGTACCACTCAACACCACGCTCAAAATTTAATTCAAAAAAATGAATGTCCCGGGAACCTTCTTTGATAATTTGCAAGTGATTTGCGAGATAGCCGTATAGAGATTCCGTGCCGCAGTTTTGAGCACCAATCATTAAAAAGTCAGGTTTTTGCTTGTTTTCCAACTGAGTCAAAATCTTGGCGTAGCCGGGATTATTCTTATCCAAATCGTAAGTTGCAGCGGCTGGTTCTGCCACATCCATCAGCGGCATTTTGCCCTCAAATTCCCAGCGGTACGGCGGACAAAGAATCGTTTTTTGGTTTACAGTCGATCGCACGTACAGCGGATAAACCTGCCACTGATAATCGTAGGCGTAAGCCAAAGTTTCCTCGTAAACCCCAGCATTCACGTAATACTGACCGTTTCCTAAATCCAGCCTATCTATTTGCAGCCGGATTTTGCCTTTCCCTTTCACCAGCGGCAGCAGTCTGCCCATTTGATTAGTATTAGTCTCAAAACAACTTTGACCATCATCCCTGCTGATTGTCACGGCAAAAATAGCAGCCGAAATTTCCTGAGACACCGAATAATGAATTTCAATGCTAATAGCATCACCACTATCTATTTCCGTATTTGGCGACACTTTGACATCGGTAATTTCTACTTCCATAGTACCGAAGCGATTCTGATTACCTCGCAGTGGCGAACCGCTACTTGTAGCTTCAGCAGCACGCAGGGTAGTGCTATTTTCTGTGGACGATCGCATTTCTGACAAATACTGACCGACTACCACTTCCGGTTCCCCGTAAGCGACGATTTCACCGGATTTCAGCCACAAAGCCCGATCGCACATTTTCTGAATTTGCGACGCAGTGTGAGAAATCAAAACAATCGCACATCCTTGATTCTTAAACTCAGTTATCTTATTCAAACATTTAGTTTGAAAAGCCACATCACCAACCGACAAATGTTCATCAACTAAAAGCACTTCGGGATCGGTATGCACCGCCACCGAAAAAGCCAGCCGCATTTTCATCCCCGTACTGTAAGTCCGCGTCGGGCTGTCAATAAACTGTTTTAACTCTGCAAATTCCACAATATCGTCAAACCTGCGCGCCACTTCCCGGCGAGTCAAACCGGCCACCACCGCACCCACAAACACGTTTTCTCTGCCCGTTAGATCCGAGTGAAAACTCGCACCCAAATCCAACAAGCCGCCAATTCTGCCGTTAACTTTAATAGAGCCTTCCTCAGCCCTGCAAATACCGCCGATAAGTTGCAGCAGCGTTGATTTTCCCGCGCCATTCTTGCCAAGAATTCCCAGCATTTCGCCAGGAGAAACAGTAAAATTTATATTCCGCAGCGCCCAAAAACTCGCCTCCGGCTTCAGCTTCCACCAACCGGACAAAGCGGCTTCCATAATCGTATGAGGTTTCGCGGTAGAGTAGCGGTTAAAACGCTTCCCCAAACCTTTGACAATAATTGCTTCACGCATTTACACTTCCTCCACAAAATGAGCGCTTTGCCGTCTAAAAATTCCCAGTCCGATGGGTAAAAGAGCCGCCACAGCCAAGCTCAAAATTAACAGAGCAGACCAATCCGGCTGCATACCTTTAAGAAGTATGGCGCGGTAAGCTTCAATCAGGGGCACCATTGGATTTAAGTAATAAAAAATCTTAAATTTTTCGGGGACGCTGCTGATGTCGTAGAAAATCGGAGTCAGGTAAAACAGCATCTGCAAAACTACTCCCAAAGTGTGCTGAGTGTCGCGGAAAGTGACATTCAAAGCGGCAAGGGGATAAGCAAAACTAACTGTCAGGAAAAACTGAATAATCATCAGCAGCGGCAACAACAAGAGCACTGCATTCAGAGGAGCGCCATCAATTGCCAGAAAGATAAGTAACACCGGCAATGCTAAGAAAAAGTGAATGAGCCCCGTCGTCGTCGTGACTACCGGCAAAATTGCCGACGGGAAATTTGGCTGCCTGATTAGTGGCTTATGATTGGTAATTAATGCCGTTGATTTAAATAATACCGTTTGAGACCAATTCCAGATTAACAAGCCGCTAAAAGCAAAGGAAGAAAATTTGGGAATATTAAGGGGTACGACAGAGCGAAACAAAAAGGAAAATACAGCCAACTGTAACAGCGGACTGATTAAAGTCCAAGCAATCCCCAAGGTCGATCGCTTGTAAAGTAATTTCATCTCGCGATCGACCAACACCCGCAGCAAATCGAACCACTGAGCCATTTTGCGCCCATCGAGGAGCGTTCCAGCATTTCTCACCGCACACCTCCTGCAGCTACCAGCGGTTCAACCCCAAAAAGAGCAGCCAAACGCTGGGCTTGCAAGTACCCTTCCCGGTAAGCAAAAGGACTTTGCAGAGAGCCCAGCAACTCTCTCACAACGTCAAAATTGCCCACAGCCTGGAAAACTTGGCGGCCCAAAGCCAGATTCCCAATGCGAACTCCTTTGTATTTTTCTAGTTTCCAAACCGGATTAATCTGTTCGGTCAACTCAATTTTTATCACTTTTATTGCCATAAGTTGCTCCTCAAAATAGTGCAGCAGGAACTAGAGAGAAAACTTCTGAGTTTTGAGTTGGGAGTTTTGAGTTGCAATTTCCCAATTTTCTAATTTTCCAACTTTTGAGGTGGGAGTTTTGAGTTTAAAGTCCCCGACATACTTATTAATTGCTAATTCGTAATTTTTAAAAGCAACTAAAGGCTGTTCTTCCATCGTTTCACCAGTGCGGGGCATACTGTTAACCGCGATCGCCCCAGCCAGGGGTTGGGCAAAGTCAAGCGCCAGAATCGAGCGCAAGTGAGCGCCCCGCAGCGGTTCCGCACCCGCTTGCGGAACAATGTGACCGACTGTCAGTTGACCGTAATACAGGTAAACCCCAGTCGGTCGTTCCGCGTCGAGCAGGCTTTCAGCAGCTTCCCAACCTTGCTGCAAATCGATGTTAATTTCATGTCCGCCCAAATCGCCGCTGGCCGGGCCTCCTTGGATAAAACTAGAAATTGCCGATCGACTTTTCAACTCATCGATGACACCCCTCAAATACCAATAACCGCGCAATTTTTCCCACAACCACCGCCAAGTTCCCCGCATCCGCAAGCTTTCGAGTAAATCAAGAGATTTCCTCAGTCCCAGGGCCAGCCAATCCACAGCAGCCGGCCAGAAAAACGCGATCGCCACCAGAATTTTATCTACCACCGAGTAAGCACTTTCGTAGCCTGCTAGCTGTAGTGTCGGCCTAAGTTCCGGGTGTCGGTTGCCGATCAAAACATCTGATCGCCCTTCCTGACGGGATCGGCGGAAATAGCGATCGAGATTGTTAGTTTCGTGTTCGTAATGACAGCCCACTGCGCCCGCAGCCACAACAAAAGGTACATCAGCTTTCAGCAAACGCACCCCAAACTCGTAATCTTCCCCGCCGCAGTTCCCGAAAGCCGAATCAAAGCCATCAAGACGAGCAAACAGTTCTGCATCCAGAGAAAGGTTGCCACTGAGCAAATCTTTATAAATAAATCGGTGAGCCGGCTGGCTCATCTGATAAAACTTGTCTTCCCACCACGATCGCGCTTGCACATGAAACAACGTAGTCGCTCCCTGCAACTTAGGCGGATATGGGCCCATGACAGCCGAGCCAGGACGCAAAGAGTGAACCCGCGCGTGGCTTTCCACCAAAGGTGGCAGCGCTTCGATATCGTCGTCGAGAAACAGCAGCAATTGCCCCGTAGCCGAAGCCGCTCCCGTATTGCGGGCGATGGCAGCACTCCGGCAATTTACCTCGATCGCCTGCACTTTAAACGGAGCTTTGTAGTCTTGTAGCATTGTTAAAGTATCGTCAATGCAGCTATCTGCGACTACAATAACTTCCATTAGGTCGATCGGATAAGTCTGCAAGTGCAAAGCATCCAAAGCCCGTCGCAGCGAAGAACTTCGGTTGTGGCTAGGAATAATTATGCTAACTGTTAGATTTTCCATATTTACATGACAACAATTAACTTCATCTGCATTTCATCTCCCTTCATCTGCCGTTAAAAAGAATCTAAAAATCCCTATTCATTGCTCCCCTTAATTTCTTGCAACCACTTGCGAGACACAAAATAAGCCATCGGGCCACTGACACAGCCCCGCAGTTGAGCCAAAAGCAAATCACTAGGGATAGAATCCGGTTGCTGTCGCAAAGAAGCAATTAGTTCAGGAATTTGTTTGTACAACAGCCATGACAAGGCTAACACAGGCACGCTGAATTCTCTGTTGATTACAAACAGCCGCGTCCAGAAAGCATAGACTGCGATGCCGTAGCCTTGGAGCGTTTTTCGCAATTCTTCCCACGTGCGCCGATGGCGGTGCCAGCTCAATGCTCTCGGCTCGTAGACGATGCGGTAGCCCGCGCGCAAAATGCGGGCAAACTGTTCGCTGTCTGAACCGCCGACAGTGGGCGTTCCCGCCCCCAAAGCTTCGTCAAACAAGCCCATAAAGTCGATCAAACTTTTGCGCAAAGCCATGCTCGCCGAAACCCCCACTGGATAGATTATCAGCGGATTGCAGTACGCCCCGTCAAAAACTCGGCGCTCGAAGCCCCGCCCGTGGGGGCTATAGCGCTCGAACCATTCTTGCGCTTCGGTTTCCAGTTCCAAGGGCATCACCAGCCCCGTGACGCACATAACTCGCGGATCGCTAAAATTCCACAAGAGCGATCGCAGCCAGTTCGGATCGGGGGCCGCATCGTCATCTGTAAAGGCTACGAATTCGTGTTTAGCTTCGCGTAAAGCTCGGTTGCGGGCAGCGCTCTCGCCCGCTAAGTCTTCGCGCACATAGCGGACTTTTGGGTAATTTTTGACTAATTCACTGCTGGCGTCGGTAGCCGGACAATTATCAATTACCAGGTATTCCTGACCGTCATCGGGAAGTTGCATCAGCGCTTCCAGACAGCGCCGCAAATCTTCCGGGCGATCGCGCGTGCAAACCGCTACAGTGGCTATCGGCATTGCCTCCACCGGCCCCCGCTCATCCCATTCTAGAGAGTCGTAGAGCCAGTTTTTCCACAAGTTGTCACCAGCAGCATTCATCAGTGTTTCCCGTAATTCGTCACCGCCAATGCGGCCTCCGACTACGGGCAAAAGAGCTTGACCGATCGGTTTTCCGTGCAGTCGAATTAAAATCAAGGCTTTGCTGTAACGCTCCTCAACCGTAATTTCTGGCGGGAGTTTGGAGATTTCCAGGTCAAGAATAGCTGTTGCCATGAGTTATGCCATCTTAAGATTTTAGATTTTAGGTTGCGAAAAACTTATAGATACTCAGTATTTTACCGGATGTATTTTAGCCTAAATTATTTTAAGGGATAGCAACTTATCAATGCCATACTTGCCGATCGCCGATCGCGAATCAAAGATAAAACCTCATTTTTGTTATTGCTTTTATTTATTTTTACTTTCAATTACCCGCTGATGTCAAGTTTTTTTCCAACAGAATTTTTACCGCCGAAAACGAGCAAGCGTCGAGGCTGCTGTCAATTGCAGGTGTTATTGGCAGCCAACCGCCACCAAGCCTCGCCATTAATACCCAATCTAAAAACCCGCTTTTTTAATAAAACCGGGTTTGTGCGATCGCTCCTCATTTCAGCTTGAATTGCGATCGGATACTATTCAAGGGCAATATACCAAACAATTAAACACTCTCCAAGTTCAAACTTTCGCGGTTTAACCGCGCACGGATTAGCTGAAAAGAACTCCAAAACTCCACCCTAAATAAGACCCAGCAATGATAAAAAAACAGGAGATTACAGGCTGGTTGGAGACTGATTGAGCTGAGATTAGTTCTGGCAAGCTAGTGGTATTTTTATAAAATGAATATCATCTATAGCAATCCTCGCATCATTTGTGAATTTCTTACTCCCTCCCCGCGGGTTCGGGGAGGGCTGGGGTGGGGTAAAAAATTTACGACTCCTGCAAGGATTGCTATATTGTCCGGGGATTGATATAGCTATGTTTGGGGTAAAACCAAAGAACGCATCGTTTTGTCCCCTAGTCAATGAGCGGAGTAAAAAAACCTATTATCGGGCAGCCAGTCGATTTTCGATTTACTTCACAGATGAATCTGGATATTGAACAAGAGTCTAAAACTTTGGGCTGCTGGCGATTACTGTCGGAAACTTGTATCCGTTTTTGGGCGGGGTCAAAAAGCCATTTAAACTCTCTCCTCAATAGCCACAAGGTTTGCTTAGAAGAATGTATCAAACTTTTACAAAGAAACCGATCAAACTCATAAAGTCTCTCTCTGCCCTGACAAAAGGAGTTAGCTAGCACGATGCTGGTTCTCCGTTTTTCAGATTGGACAATACACGGCCCTCAAAACCCGAACAATGAAGAATTGTAAAGTTTTATCAAGATATTGGCACATATGAATTAAAATCTTCTCATAAAAAAGACTAGCTTTTAGCAGGCGCAAATTGTGGAAAAAGGTTTAAAACTCAGAATATGAGATCGAGTTCGCTGCTCTTACATGGTGCAATAAAATGTAACTTTTGATGCCAGAACCAGTAGCCTGAACTTTGTCGAAGGCCCAATGCCCGTCCGGCCAATGCCTTCGGAAAATCGCCTTCTTGGCGCTGCATCAAATCTTAAGTGCAATTACTTTCCTTGCACGAGAGCCGGAGCCTTCGAGCAAACATTTAGCTCCAGGGCTTACGCACCAGAACTTTGATCAACCGGGTTTTTTTACCGGGAGCGAGGGCGGCAACAAAGTGTTTTCGTTCATCAAACCCGGTTTCAGCGTCCGAGACTGAACTCGATCGAATGAATGCAGTCGCAACCAATGTTTAAAAGTGGCGATACTGCAAGTTGCGTGCAAAGCAGGGAGCTAACCGCAGTGATGGATCTCGATTGTTTACCTTACGGCGCAGGCCACGCCCAAGAAGGGGTCTGTCTGCTAGTGCGAATGGGGCCGCACCGCATTTTACTCGACTGCGGTGTAGAGGATATTGCACCGCTATCAGCGACACTAAATCGATCGCTGCCAGCCGATTTTGTGGTGTGTACCCACGCCCACTCCGATCATGCCAGAGGTTTGCTAGCGCTCCATCAATCTTTCCCCCACTTGCCAATTTACGCCAGCGAAGTGACAGCGCGACTGCTACCGCTCAACTGGCCACAACTGGCTCAGCAGCCAGAGTCCAGGTTCTGTCAGGGACTGCCCTGGCAGTCGCCGCTCGAAGTGCGCCCTGGACTGAGCGTACAGTTGTTCCCGTCGGGTCATTTGCCCGGAGCGGCGACTGTGCTGCTGACTTATGCAGCCCCACACCGCACCTACACCGTGGTTTACACCGGCGACTTTTTCCTGTCGAATTCTCGTTTGGTGGAAGGTTTGCCCCTGGGAGAACTCAGGGGCATGAAGCCGGATGTGTTAATTTTGGAAGGCAGTTACGGCACGGCGCGCCACCCTCACCGCCGACAACTAGAAAATCAGTTAGCCGATCGCATCCACCGCGCCATCGCCGACGGGTACTCGGTACTGCTGCCCGCGCCGGCCCTGGGTTTGGGCCAAGAAATGCTGATGCTGCTCCGCAGTCACCACTACTTTACTGGCCGCGACTTGGATATTTGGGTGGACGGCACTGTCGCCGACGGGTGCGACGCTTATCTGGAACTGTTACCCCAATTTCCCACCGCCGTCCAAAATTTTGCTCTGCACCAACCTTTATTTTGGGACGAAAGGGTGAAACCCCGCGTCCGCAGGCTGTCTGCCCAACAACGCCCCGGATTGGGAGCCACGCCCTGTATTGTAATTACAGACAAGTTAGCTGATTTGGGTTTGTATGTTGCCGATGGCACAAATCCTTGGATTTTGCTCGCCCCTCAAAAACCAGGATATCCCGTCACCGACTGGCTGGGCAACAGGCCCCAATTTGGAGTCACAAGTGTCGAAACTTATCTGCTAGCCGAACACTGCGACGGGCCGGGGACGACCCAACTCATCCACAATTTGCGTCCCCAGCACGTAATTTTACTCCACGGTTCCCCTGCATATTTGGCTGACTTGGCTAACTTGGACGAGCTGCGAAACCGCTACCAGTTGCACACTCCGGCGGCTGGAACACTTGTCGAATTGCCGATCGGGGAAATGTTTTTGCAGCCCGCTATCCCAGAAACTAACTATGAGGGAGAACTCAGCGAATTGGGGACAGAGGTAGCAATTAGCTTGCCGAGTCCGATTACAGCCGATCCTCGGTGGGCCAATTTTGCCGATACCGGTTTGGTAGAAGCGCGCTGGCAAGGCGAAGAACTGGTACTGCGCGGCATCTCCCAGCGGGAACTCCTTTTTCAAGGCAGCGCCGTTCAGGCCAACCTCGAATGCTGCGGCAATTGCCAGCACTACCGCAGCCAGCGCTGTTGGAACCAGTCCAGTGCTTTGTTTGGCTTTAAAGTAACCCCCGACGGTTTCTGTCCGGTGTTTAAAGCGATACCGGAGTCGGAACTTTTCCTAGATGGCGAAACAGACGGCGAATAAGCTGTCGGGCACATCGAAACCAGCCTGCAGGCAAAGAAAACAAAAGAACAGTTCTGGACGCACCCAGACAAAAAACCCGGTTTCAGCAGGGGTAAGCTGTCGCGTATTGAATTTTTAACTACCAGCCGGGAAGTCCCTCGGTATATTTAAAGGGGATTAATCTGAGCGCTGCGCGAAGTACCCCGAATAAATTACCGAGCGTGATGAAAGGCTCGTCGGGTGTAGGTATCCAAAGCGACAATTATTTCTGTATATCCCTTGATAATCTGGAAATACTCTGATACTATATTGGCAAGTGGGGGTGGAACTACCTCACTATAAAAAGCCTTTGAAAAAAAGGAAAAAGAAGCCTGCAGTCTAACTGTACTCAGTTGACCGTCAGGTTTGTTCACACTACTGTGTACTTAGGATCGCGAATTAAATAACTTACAATTTTAATTGTTATTGTGGGATGGGCGTCCCGCCCGTCCTTTTTGGA
>NZ_JAUBPT010000132.1:0-22236 GCF_036700905.1 Microcoleus sp. S13_C3
CTCATGATGGTCTCGGATGATTCACTTTTACCCCCTCAATCCGCCTATGTGCCAGTTCGGGGTGCGGAATGTGGGATTTAGGATTACTATAGTAATGCTGTCATGCAAGGGACAACGCTGAAAATGAAATCGGCCAAAAAGTATATTGTTCGTCCTAAAGAATCAAAAAGGCTCTCCTGAAATTGTGGTTATAATTTTATCTAATCAGAGAAGCAAGCTAATACGCGATTCCTGAAATTATTAAAATTAGAAAAGCCATATCCTTGGCGCATTATCAACTTAATTCGATTGTTGATTCCCTCCATAACTCCACTTGTTGTGCGATTAAGAAAGTAGTTGCAAATACCCTCAAAATGATTTTCAATCGTTGATGCAGATTCTCTAAAAAATACTTGTGCATGATTTAGCCATTCTTTAATTTTTGCCTGCCCTTCTTTGACGGTCAAATTAGTCTCATATATTTTTCTAAATTTTTCTTTCATCTCATACGCAATTCTCAAGCATTCTGATTTACCTAGTGCCATCTCTAATTGCTCAATCTGAAGAGGATTCAAGTTTATTCGATTACTTAACAATAAATATTTACTTTTCCTATCTGTTATTCCGGCTGCTCTGCGTAATTTATTCAAATCTTTATTAACTACTTTCATCACAGGAAAACGATCGATAATAATTTTGGCGTTTGGAAATACTTTTTTGATAACTTTAGGAAACCCTCCCCACATATCAACACTCACTTCCTCAACTTTCTCTCGAACCTCAATTGCTTGTTGCACTTCTGACTTCAATGATTTCTTCACAGCGATGAGAATCAATCATCTCAATTAAATTACCTTCGGAAATGTGCCCAACAACAGTCACAAAATTTCCTTGACCTTTCCGCATACTTATTTCGTCGAGACAAATTCGTTTAACCTGTTCCCAATTCGGTTTTTTTTCTGCTTATTTTTCTGCTCAAATATTCCTTTTATTTCGTCATAACTCAGTCCTTCTTCTCGTCCAATTTGCTCCATGCTCGATTGTTTGACACGCTCATAAATATTTTGTTCGTATCGTTGAGTATGCCGTCTTTTAATGTCCCAAAAATCTACTTTTTCTGTGGGATATCGTTGGCAATTAGAACAGTAAAACTGCCGTCGCGGCACTTTTAAATACACAGGACGACCAAACAATGGCAAATCTCTTACTAAGATTGGTCGATTCTGATGCAATTGTTCGGTATAATTTTGACAGTGATGACAAACCATACTTTCTCCTACAATTCTCAGTCCTAATAAAATTTTTCCATCAATTTGAGTACAACTTTCAACCTTCACTCCAGGCAAGTCTAATATATAATCCAAATAAAAGTCCATGAGAATAAATGTATTGTTTGTTACATTATACACCATAAAGTCAGGAGAGCCATCAAAAAGAAAGTATCAGAGGCAGAGTACCTTTGGCAGCAGTATAGATAGCCAACAATGGGTTACATACCTAGACAAATATACCCCAGCAGTTCAATAGTTAATGAAATTAACCCCGAATAAGCACCACTTTTATCCACGGGGTATGAGGGGTGTAACTCAGATTATGCCTAGCTTTTAGCTCTCTTTTTCACCCTCCAGCTATTATTAAATAGTTCAGATTGCTCAAATTTTGGGTAGTCATATCAGTGAGCTTCCCTTCTCAACTTCACGGGAATCAGCAAATTCTAGGAAGCTGTTCACCGCTCAACATTTCCAGGAGGCGATCGACTCCAATTTTGCTGTTGAGAATGACAGATTTAGCGGGTTGCTCTCTCACCTCACCGATCGCACAAGCTGTTTTTGCGTCTCCTCTCTTTTCCTGATCGGCCTCCATAATCCCCCGTGCTCGTTCCGCATCGGAAGAGGGGACAAATGCGATGAATCGTCCTTCATTTGCAATATATAGCGGGTCGAGTCCCAAGAGTTCACAGGCTCCGCGAACATCCTCACGCACGGGGATTTTTCGTTCGTCAATGTTTATCGCTACATTTGCTGCTGATGCGATTTCATTCAGTGCACTGGCTAGCCCACCTCGCGTTAAATCCCGTAAGCAGTGAATTTCGATGTTCGCACTCAGAAGTTCACCCACTAAATCTCCTAGAGGAGCTGAATCACTTTCAATGGTTGTTTCAAACTCCAATCCTTCACGCAGTGCCATAATGGCAATTCCATGTCTGCCAATATCTCCACTCAGAAGAATGATATCCCCAGGTTGAACTGAGGTGGGATTAATTCTCTGGTTGTGTTCGAGAATGCCAACACCTGCGGTATTGATAAAAATACCATCTCCTTTTCCGCGATCGACCACTTTAGTGTCACCAGTCACAATCTTGACGTTGGCGGAATCAGCAGCTTGTTTGATAGATTGGACAACGCGCCATAGCGTTTCCATCGGCAGTCCTTCTTCTAGAATGAAGCCCAAGCTGAGATAGAGTGGGCGTGCGCCTGCCATTGCTAGATCGTTGACTGTGCCATGAATGGCTAGCGAACCAATATCACCACCGGGAAAGAATAGAGGACGCACAACATAGGAATCAGTGGTGAAGGCGATGCGATGACTAGAGAGCGACAAGACAGCAGCATCATGTTGAACATCATTCGGTGAGCCGAAAATCGGCAGAAACATCTGCTCAATTAACTGATGCATCAATCGCCCACCGCCACCGTGTGCGAGGAGTATGGTTGGGTACTGCTGAATTGGAATCGGACACGATAGGGTAAAGTTTTTAAGACCAGTCATTCGATTTTAGATTTTAGATTTTAGATTTTGGATTGACTTGCGCGAGATAAATTCGGGGGCTTGAGGATTTTAGATTTTAGATTTTGGATTGATTCCACGGATAAATCACGTGGCGGGTACCACCTTTGAAATTCTTGGTCATGATGAATGTATGCCAAAGCTAGCTGAGGGTTACTGGCGATCGCTGTCGATAACGGTAGTAGGCAGCGCAGGCTCCCTCGGAGGAAACCATCGGTGCCCCTAAAGGATGTTCGGGAGTACAGCGAGTGCCGAAGGCTGGACAATCATGAGGTTTACGGATGCCTTGAAGGATTAGTCCGCTGATGCACTCGGACGAAACAGGGGGATGGGGAGATGTGGATATGGGGAGGAGTCCTTTGTTGTGAACATCGAAGGCGGCATACTGTTCGCGTAGTCCTAACCCGCTTTGAGAAATCTCACCCAAGCCACGCCAGCAGCGAGGGACAACTTCAAACACGTCCTGGATGAGATGCTGTGCTGCTTCATTGCCCTGCCTGCGAACCGATCGCGCATACTGATTTTCAACTTCTGCTGTACCCTCTTCCAGTTGTTTGATGCACAAGTATATTCCTTGCAAAATGTCAATAGGTTCAAATCCCGTGACTACAATTGGAACGCGATACTTGGGCGCGATCGCTTCATACTCTCGATACCCCATTACCGTACAAACGTGCCCTGCCGCCAGAAAGCCCTGCACCTGGCACGTTGGAGAGGATAAAATCGCTTCCATTGCTGGAGGAACAAGCACATGGGACACCAGCAGTGAAAAGTTGGTCACTCCCTGTTGCTGAGCCTGGTACACTGCCATTGCGGTTGCTGGGGCGGTTGTTTCAAAGCCTACTGCAAAAAATACAACTTGTTTGCCAGGATTGTTTTGGGCGATTTTCAGGGCATCCAGTGGAGAATAAACCATGCGGACATCGCCACCCAATGCTTTAACTGTGAGTAAATCAGAGGGACTAGAGGCGGTATCGCTAATCGCCGATCCCGGTACGCGCAGCATATCCCCAAAGGAGCAAAAGATAACGTTCGGTAGGGCAGCTAGTGCGATCGCTTCATCAATAATCTCAGCCGATGTGACGCATACGGGACACCCCGGGCCATGAATTAAGGTGATTGTTTTGGGTAAAAGAGTATCAATGCCAAATTTAACAATTGAGTGAGTTTGTCCTCCACAGATTTCCATGATGCTCCAGGGACGGGTGGCGATGGAATCGATCGCGTCAGCATACTGCTGAGCCAGTTGGGCATCTCGATATTCGTCAACAAATTTCATCCGTTCAATCCTCCTGCTGTTGACACTCCGCTGGCTAAAGCCGAGGGGATTCTTGATTCGCAGAATCAACTTGCCGATGCAGAATTACTTCAACATCGGTAGCGGTCAATTCTCCACAAGCGTTAGGATCTAAGATCCAAGTTCCGACGTGCCCCGCCGTACTCAATCCCCGACTTAGGATGTTTTTGGCTGCATTCCAATCCCTTTGACATACTCCCCTGCCTAAAGGCGAGAGGATTCTTAACACTTCATCGACCAATGCTACCGAAGTAGTCTTACGAGCGCCTCCATGTTCATTTTAAGTCGTGGCAATGCCCTATCCCGACTATATGTATCGTTTTGTTTAAAAAACATTAACAATACTTTGTTTTGCTTCCAGGTTGGATTTTAACCATTGCCCTTCAGTCTTTCCCTATTACTGGATCAGTCCCGGTTTCAACTCAAGATGAGTATATATCGCTGCAATCTTAGGTGGGGATTTCAACCAATTAAACTATAGCATAAAGCCGTCCTAAAAGGACGGGGCTTGCATCCCATTTTCTCGGTCAATTACGCACCCACACCGACAAGCGTGAGTTCGCGTTGACAGACTTTTCTTGACAACTGTCCCACAGCTAGAGCATTCTTGACTTGTTCCATTGGCTGGCACGGCAATTGTAATTCTTCCGAATACTTTGCCCAAATATTCCATCCACACTCGAAACATATACAAAGATGCGTCGTTAATCGATTTAGCTAAGCAGTGATTCTTCACCATGTTTTTGATTCTCAAATCTTCATAGACTACACAGTCGTTGGACTGGATGACGGATCTTGCCAACTTCACGGCAAAATCTTTGCGTTGTCTAGTTATTTTGAGGTGGCGTTTCCCTAGAATCACTCTCGCTTTTTTTCTGTTTTCTGAACCCTTGACTCGCTTTGAAACTCGTCTTTGGGCTTTCTTTAATCTGCGCTCTCCTTTGCCCAGGAAGCGCGGATTATCAACTGCAACGCCATTAGAGTCTGTGTAGAACTCTTTTAAACCAACGTCTAACCCGATGGCGCTGCCTGTAATTTCAACCTTCTCGGAACGGTCAACTTGAACGCAAAACTGGACGTAATATCCATCGGCTCGTTTGACTAAGCGCACTCGCTTAATTTGACTGCGCTGATAGAAATGTAAGTCGCGAGTTCCTTTCAGTTTGAGTTTCCCGATTCCTTTTTTGTCAGTAAAAGTGATAGATTTCCGATCATCAGCCATCCGCCATCCCGTAGTCTTGTATTCAACCGAGCGGTTGTCTTTCTGAAATTGCGGGAATCCTTTTTTACCACGAACTTTCTTCTTGCAGTTATCGTAGAATCGGGAGATTGCCGACCACGCTCTTTCTGAGCTAGATTGTCGAGCCATGCTGTTCAAGTCATCGCAAAACGTCCATTCTTTAGCTAAAACAGCGCTGTACTTATTTAAGTCATACTTATCGACTTTTTCGTTCTCCATCCAAAAGTGCAATGCTTTGTTACGGATGAATTGTACTGTTCTAATTGCTTCGTCTACAGCGGCAAATTGCTGCTTTTTCCCGTATGCTTTGAATTCAAAAACTAGCATGACTTCGACCTCATCACGATACTTCTTATGCTAACAACATCGGCTTAATAAGCTGTGTTGCATCTAGATTGCCTATGGTATTAGAGAGGGAGAGGGGGAGAAGAGGAGAGGGGGAGAGGATTTGACGATTGTTGATCGGGACTCGAAATATACAATTTAAATGCACAACAGCTTATACCTCAAATAGTTCATAAAGATTTCCATAGTTGCACTCTACAGCGCAATCCTGAAATCCAACAAAAGAAACTGGGAGGCTAAAGCCTCCTTCTGCCTTTCATCCCCGGACTAAAGTCACGGGGTTTTCATGCTCGATCTTTATAAACAACATAAGCCGTCTCAGCCAGTACAGGAGGTTTGGGCGTGTATGTTTGAATCGCTTTCATGTACTGCACCCGTTCAAACTCACTAGGATTCGGGCAGTAACATTGGCTCATAATGCCTTGCATTTCACGGACGGAGGTGTAATCGTGTTCTTGCATCCACTGCCGTAGTTCCTGTTCAATCTCCTGGAGATGGTTAATCCCATGCCGCAGCAGAGCACTCACAATCATTGTTACTTTGGCTCCTGCCATTAGCATTCGCACCACATCAACCCCTTTCTGAATGCCGCTTGTTGCTGCAAAATCAGCAGCAATGCGCCCATACAAGATGGCAATCCACCGCATCGGCAAACGCATCGCTTGAGGGGTACTCAGAAGAACGTTGGGTCGCACTTCCAATTCTTCCACATCAATGTCCGGCTGGTAGAAGCGATTAAATAACACCAGCGCATCTGCTCCTTCCCTCGTCAACTGATGCGCCATATTCGCTAAATTGGTGAAATAAGGGCTGAGTTTCACGGCAACCGGAATTGTCACACTTGCTTTCACTGCCTTGAGAATATCCAAATATTGCTGCTCGATCGCTTCACCTGTTAGATGAATTTCGGTAGGAATGTAGTAGATGTTGAGTTCTAGTGCATCTGCTCCAGCTTGCTCAATTTGACGGGCGTAGTTTGTCCAACCTCCTAGAGTCGAGCCGTTGAGACTGGCAATGATGGGAATATTCACTCTCTCTTTGGCTTTGCGAATATGCTCTAGATAAAGCGCAGGCCCTACATGAAAAATTTCGGGTTCAGGAAAGTAGGTGAGTGCTTCAGCATAGCTTTCGGTACCCTGTTGCAGATGGTGGTGCATTGTCAACATTTCCTGCTCAATTTGCTCCTCGAAGAGTGAGTGCAGGACGACGGCGGCAGCTCCAGCATCTTCCATTCGCTTGATATTATCGATATCTTCGGTTAGAGGAGCTGCTGCACCAATTACCAGGGGCGATCGCAATTCCAATCCCATATAAGTTGTGGTTAAATTCATGATTTCTCCTTATTACGATGCCTGAGAAAAATACCCAATTTCAGGGCGCACGGTTGTGCGCCCCTACAATAGTGTTTACTGGTTTGCAGGTTCTGACTGTTTGTCAGGGTTGGGAGGAACAGGGTTTCCGTCGTGATGTCCGTTGGGTTTGCCCTGGTGCTGGGCTGCCAAGTATTGATACATTTGCCAACGAGTATTGACATCCGCCTGAGCGAGTTCTACTAACCTTTTTGCATCTTCTGGTTTAGTGCGGGTTAGCATCTTGAAACGGTTTTCGCTGTACATTGCCTGCTCAACCGATATCTTGGGCGATCGCGAATCCAAAATCAGTGGATTTTCACCCCGTTCAGTCCGACGCGGATCGTAACGATAGAGCAACCACCGCCCCGATTCGACTGCCGCCTTCTGCTGCTGCATTCCCGTTGTCATATCAATGCCGTGAGCAATGCAGTGCGAGTAGGCAATAATTAACGAAGGGCCATTGTAAGATTCCGCTTCCAGGAACGCTTTGAGCGTGTGTTCATCCCGCGCTCCCATCGCGACACTGGCAACATAGACACTGCCATAGGTCATTGCCATGAGTCCCAAATCTTTCTTGGGTGCAGGCTTACCTCCGGCGGCGAACTTCGCAACCGCACCTCTGGGTGTGGCTTTGGACATCTGCCCACCTGTATTGGAATACACTTCTGTATCCAATACCAGAATGTTGACATTGCGACCACTAGCAATGACGTGATCGAGTCCACCATAGCCGATGTCATAGGCCCAACCGTCACCACCAATCAGCCAGACGCTCTTTTTGACTAGGTAATCGGCGAGGGATTTTAGAGTTTGGATTTTAGATTTGAGATTTTGCTCTCCCTCTAACTGATTGCACCATTCCTCTAGGTGTTGTTTGAGGATAGCTACCCGTTCGCGTTGCTCGACGATATCGGCTTCGTCCTTTTGTTCTGCATTGAGAATGGCGGATGCTAAGTCAACCGGAATTGGGGAACTGCCATTCATACTGCTCGATAGCTCTTGCAGGAGTTCTCTGGCATATTCCATTTGCTTGTCGATCGCAACTCGGAAGCCTAAGCCAAATTCTGCATTATCTTCAAATAGTGAGTTTGACCATGCTGGCCCGCGCCCTTCCGCATTGTGCGTCCAGGGGGTTGTTGGCAAGTTACCCCCATAGATAGATGAGCATCCTGTCGCATTCGCGACTAACATACGATCGCCAAACAGTTGCGTTACCAGTTTGATGTAGGGCGTTTCACCGCAACCGGCACAGGCACCGGAGAACTCAAATAAGGGTTCCTGCATCTGTTGCTGAGCAATCTTGTGCAAATTCAGTTGGGTGCGATCGGGGTTCGGTAAGTTGAGGAAGTAGTTCCAGTTTTCCCGTTCCTGGTCTCGCAAGGGTAACTGGGGAGCCATGTTAATCGCTTTCTTCCTGGGTTCGGCTCTGTTCTTTGCCGGACAAACATCGACACAAATCCCGCAACCCGTGCAGTCTTCAGCCGCCACTTGAATCGTAAATTTCAGATTCGTCCAATCATGGTCTCTGGCATTGGCACTCTTAAACGTTTCCGGTGCATTGGCGAGTGCTTCTGGTTCATACACTTTGGAGCGGATTACGGCATGGGGACACACCATCACGCATTTGCCGCACTGCACACACACATCTGCATCCCACACCGGAATTTCCTGGGCAATGTTACGCTTCTCCCATTTCGAGGTACCACTGGGATAAGTGCCATCAATGGGCATAGCACTCACTGGGAGATCATCTCCCTGCCGTGCCATCATCTTGCCGAGTACGTCTCGAACAAATGCTGGGGCAGTATCGGAAACCGGGGAGGGCGATTCTTCTACCTGAGTGGAAATGGCGGATTGTTGATAATTCTGATACTCGACTTCGTATAGATTATCCAGGGTGCGATCGACCGCTTTCAAATTCATTTCAACAATCGCCTCACCCTTCTTGCCGTAAGTCTTGCGGATGGATTGCTTGATGCGTGCGATCGCTTCTTCACGAGACAACACGCCGGCAACGGCAAAGAAACAAACCTGCATCACGGTGTTGATGTGCCTGCTCATGCCTGTATCACGCGCCACCTGAGAAGCGTTAATGACGTAGAATTTCAACTGCTTATCAACAATTTGCGCCTTCAGGCGCTCTGGTAATCGCATCCAGGTTTCTTCTGGATTGTAGGGACTGTTGAGCAAAAAGATAGCTTCCGGTTTTGCAGCATCCAGCAGATCGAATTTCTCGACAAATTCCCACTGATGGCAAGCGACAAAATTCGCACTGCTAACAAGGTAAGTTGAACGAATCAGTTCTGGGCCAAAACGCAAATGGGAAACCGTAACAGAACCGGATTTCTTGGAATCATAGACAAAGTAACCCTGAGCATAGTTGTCTGTTTCTTCGCCAATGATTTTGATCGAGTTCTTATTTGCGCCCACTGTCCCATCGGAACCCAAACCATAGAAAATTGCTCGCACTACATTATCGGGTTCAGTGGAGAAGCTGGGATCGTAGTTTAGTGATGTATGGGTGACATCATCGTAAATGCCAACAGTGAAATGATTTCGTGGCTGGTCACTTGTCAAATTATCAAATACAGCGTTCACCATTGCAGGGGTGAATTCTTTAGACGATAGACCGTAGCGACCCCCGACTACCTGAATATCCTGGCGGTTGCTTTCAACTAGCGCACTCAGGATATCAAGATATAATGGTTCACCGGTGCTGCCTGGTTCTTTCGCGCGATCGAGTACAGCGATCGCTTTTACACTTTCGGGCAGTGCAGCAACAAATTGACTGACACCAAATGGTCTGTACAAGCGAACTTTCAGTACACCTAGTTTTGCACCGCGAGCATTCAGGTAATCCACCGTTTCATGCACGGTTTCGCAACCCGAACCCATCAATACAATTGCTTGTTCCGCTGCTGGATCGCCGTAGTATTCGTAGAGTTGATACTGTCTCCCCGTCAGTTGGGCGAATTCATCCATCGCCTGCTGTACGATATCTGGACAGGCGTTATAGAATCGGTTAACCGTTTCCCGCGCTTGGAAATAAACGTCAGGATTTTGGGCTGTACCGCGAATCACTGGACGATCGGGTGTCAAGGCGCGATCGCGATGGGCCAGAATCCGTTCATCCGGAATGAAAGCGCGTAAATCGTCATCGGAGAGCAGTTCCACTTTTTGAATTTCGTGGGACGTGCGGAAACCATCGAAGAAGTGGAGGAAGGGAATACGAGATTCCAGTGTGGCACGAGTGGCGATCGCCGCCAAATCTTGCGACTCTTGCACCGAGGCTGAACAAAGCAACGCGCAACCAGTTCCTCGGACTGCCATTACATCACTGTGATCGCCAAAAATCGAAAGTCCCTGTGCCGCTAGCGATCGCGCCGCAATGTGAATCACCGCAGACGTTAGTTCACCCGCAATCTTGTATAAATTGGGAATCATTAGCAGCAAGCCTTGGGAAGCCGTAAACGTTGTAGTCAACGTTCCCGCCTGCAACGCTCCATGAACCGTTCCGGCTGCGCCTGCCTCACTTTGCATTTCCACAACCGACGGAACAGTTCCCCACACGTTAGGCTGTTCAGCCGATGACCAGGCATCCGCCCATTCCCCCATCGTTGAAGCCGGTGTAATAGGATAAATTGCGATAACTTCACTGAGTCGGTAGGCAACGCGAGCAACAGCTTCGTTACCGTCTATCGTTACAAAAGTTTTTAATAGCATTGCCTACTCCTCTTTTTGTGGTTACAGACGTTCAGTTTGTTCGTTCTTTGCCAACCTGTTTCATCTTTAGGCTATAGATCAATCGTGAGGATTTTGTGAGGATTACAATAAAATATGCACTAAAGATAAATGGATTGAAATAGAACATCCTACGGGATCTCTCCCAGTACCGTATCATTGGTAACAAGTTAAGACTTAATTGCATTTGTCAATCCGTAATATTACTCAAAAAACTGCTTTTTTAGGAGTGGAAAATTCACGATTTGAGAGAAAGTAGGTATAAATATCATGGGAGGCATGATTCCTCGACCGCCCCAATCTCAGTTTGATGCCCAAAATCCTAGTAAAGGTTGAGCAGAATTGCTGATTTACAAATGCTTTTTTAGCTTAACTTGTTATCAATTGTACCATATTAACTGCCGATTGTTCAACTTGAAGCTGATTCAAATAAGTTAAAGTTTCTTCTGCTTCTTCCTGGTCAACAATACTGAGTGCAAAACCCACATGCACAATGACGTAATCACCAATTTTTACGTCTGGTACATAAGCGAGGCTAACTTCTTTGATAATGCCGCCAAAGCTGACTTTACCTGTGCGCCAGAGCGAGGAGTTTCCATTGCGCTCTGAATTTTCCTCAATACCGATTACTTTACCTGGTACGGCAAGACACATTTTCACGCCCCTCCTGATTGATTTTGCAAAGCTCGTAATGCAGCCATAATTTGTCCAGCCGCAATGCCTCCATCATTGCTTGGAATTCGGTGATGCCAATAAATTGAGAAACCCTCTGTATTGAGTCGAGCGATCGCACGTTCTAGTAAATAACGATTTTGAAAACAACCGCCCGTTAACACAATTTGTTCAACACCGACTCGGTTAGCGATCGCCACCATTCCCTCGATTAACGTGTTGTGAAACTTTGCCGCAACGATTTCTTGAGAAATCTGCTCGTGAATGTCATCGAGAATGGCATTGAGCATCGGTGAATAATCGAGAATCATAGGAGAGTGTACAGGACACAGCAACTCATACGGATAAGCTTCATCCGTCTTGAAGCCATTAGTCGCAAACTCCAGTTGCATCGCGGCTTGCCCTTCAAAACTGGCTTGTTGACACAACCCCAACAAGGCAGCGATAGCATCAAACAAGCGTCCGGCACTCGACGTTTTTGGAGTATTCAACCCTCTTTGCAACATGGTCTGCAAGACTTTAAGTTCTTGCTTTGAGAATGATTGAAGAGGGGCTAACTCCGACATTTCAAACGCCCGATTTCCCAAGCATTCGTAGAGCAATCCCAAAGCGCATCGTCGAGGTTCTTTGACTGCCTGTTCTCCTCCAGGTAATGGGAACGATCGCAGATGAGCCATTCGTTCAAATCCGTTAGCTGGAATGTGTAGAAACTCACCTCCCCAAATCGTGCCGTCTAAACCATAACCTGTTCCATCCCAGGCAATTCCCAACACGGGGGGTTCCAGTTGATTGTCCACCATGCAAGATAGGACATGAGCATAGTGATGCTGCACTGGAATTACGGCTGTAGAAGTACCAAAGGCAGAGGGCAGAGGGCAGAGGGCAGAAGGAAAGCGTTTCTGTTCAGTTGCCCCAGTTGCCTGCTTGCTCTCTGCCTTCACTTCAATCAAAGCATTGGCAAATTGAGTCGAGTAGTAGTCTGGATGAGCATCACAAGCGATCGCGGTGGGCTCAACCTCATAGATATTGAGTAGATGGTGAATTGCTTCTTGAAAGCGATCGATTGTTGATAAATTATCGAGATCGCCGAGATGCTGGCTCATCAAAATTTGATGATTGAGATACAGCGCCACGGTATTTTTTAAATGAGCGCCAACAGCAAGGATGACGGATGAATTATGAGAGGTTAATTTCGATGGTGGTGTAATGGGAAAGGGAGCATAGCCTCTGGCACGACGCAGAACGATTGGTCGATCTGCACGAATCGATCTAACCCCCCTTAATCCCAGGGCTGTTTCATTCTCTGTAGGGGCCGTGCCCCCGTGCCGGCCCTCTTGGTCTGAGCTGCCGCTCGAATCCTCTAGGTCGGGGGTAGGCACGGGGGCATTACCCCTACAAAATTCATGTTTTTGGTGAGCATGAAACAGCCCGGCCCTTAATCCCCCCTTAGTAAGGGGGGAAACTTGCTCTTGCTCCCTCCCCTTAGTAAGGGGAGGGCTGGGGTGGGGTTTAAAGTCTTCATGCACAACGATTGGTCGATCGCAAACCACCCGCACGATGGAATCGTCAACAGGACGTGCGATCGGGCGATCGTGAACTAAGAACAAATCGGCAATATCCTGTAATCGGTTCAGCGCATCTAATTCATCCGTACAAATCGGTTCGCTAGAAAGATTTCCACTCGTCGCGACAATCGGAAAACCGAGTTCTGACAGCAAGAGATGATGCAACGGCGTGTACGGTAGCATCACCCCTAAATAGGGATTGTCGGAAGCAACGGAGGGAGCAATTGTAGATTTGAGATTTTGGATTTTAGATTGAAGAAGAACAATCGGTGCTTCGGAAGAACACAGTAATTTTTCTTCCTCTTCAAAAACCTGACAGTGTTCGCGGATGAGCTCTAACGAAGGATACATTAACGCAAGGGGCTTATCAGGTCGCCGTTTGCGATCGCGGAGGGTTCTCACGGCAGTCTCATTGCCAGCATCCACAACTAGATGAAATCCGCCTAATCCCTTAATTGCCAGAATTTTACCCTGACGAATAGCATTTGCCGTTTGCTGCAGTGCCTCATCATGGCTTGCTAACGTCTTACCTTGACGATCCCAAAGTTCTAAATGGGGGCCACAAGTCGGGCAAGCGTTGGGTTGAGCGTGAAAGCGTCGATCCAGAGGGTTCTCGTACTCTGCATGGCACTCCCGACACATTTGAAATCGCTGCATCGTGGTGTTCGGGCGATCGTAGGGAAGCGATCGCAAGATGCTGAATCGAGGGCCGCAGTGCGTACAGTTGGTGAAGGGATAGTGATAGCGACGGTTGGCAGGATCGTAAATTTCGTGCAGACAGGCTGGACAGGTTGCGAGATCGGGCAGAATCAGTGCCGATTTAGGAGTGGCGATTGAGGAATGAGCCGCATCTGATGGATGAATGTCAAACTCGGTGTATCCTGCAAGGCTCATCCACTGAGCTTCTATGTGCTGTAAAAAGGCATGGGGCGGCTTGTCTTGATCCAGTCGTTTCTGGAAAACCTGAAGCTGTTCGATAGTACCCTCAATATCGATCGAGACTCCGCGATCGGTATTTTTCACCCAGCCCACAACCCCCACGTCTTTTGCCAAGCCGTAAACGAATGGGCGAAAGCCGACTCCCTGCACGATGCCTTCTACAGTCAAGCGCAGCCGACGTTTGGTTGAGTTTTGTATAAACTCTGATACTGTGGTCACCATAGCCGCTTCTCCTGATGACTTGCACAGACTATTGAATTGGCAGTTCCCAGGTAGCCATACCAGGCTTCCATTCCCTGTCCAGTTCGAGCAGAAACTTCAAAGAGTGTTGCTTGGGGTGCGACGCGCTGAATGTTAGCAATAGCCGATTCTCTCTCGAACCCCACGGCTTCTGCAATGTCGATTTTGTTAATCAGAACGACATTTGCCGTTTTGAACATTGTGGGATACTTTAAAGGCTTATCCTCACCTTCCGTCACGGATAGCAACACGACTCGCATCGCTTCGCCTAAGTCATAGCTAGCCGGACAGACTAAGTTACCCACATTTTCAATAATTAACACATCTAAAGCATCCAGATCGAGCTTCTGCATTGCCCGTGACACCATATCAGCTTCTAGATGGCACGCATTCCCGGTGGTAATTTGCACGGCGGGCGCACCAGCACGGCGTAGGCGCTGAGCATCATTGTCTGTTTCTAAATCACCCACAATCACACCAATCCGTAAGGGGTGTTGCAGGGTTGTTAATACGCGACTGTTCAAATCCTGCACCATTCGCTCAATCAGTGCTGTCTTCCCCGAACCGGGCGAGGAGAGAATGTTGAGCGCCAGCAGCCCTTTTGCCTGAAAATATCCCCGATTGCGTTCTGCTAAGCGATCGTTTTTCGACAACAGGGATTCATGAATAGCAATGGTGTGTGAAATGTGCGATCGCTCTTGCGGATCGTGATGGTGTCCTTTTCCATTACCCGTGAAATCCGGGTGAGGATGTTGATGCTCATGTCCGCGATCGTGAGAATGAGAATGTTCGTGCAGATGGGAATCTTCGTGATGAGTAACCCCATCAATCGCAACTGCTCCAACCTGGCTGCAACCACAATCTTGACACATACTAAGAAACCTCCAGTGAAACAAGTTCGAGTTCTTTACCCTGACGGATTTCAGCGCAGAAGTGATGGCACTCAGGACACTCGTAAATCCAATCAGATGGCTGAAATTCACGTTGGCAATTTGGGCAATAGCAAATGGCTGGAATGGAATCAATGCTGAGTTGGGCGTGTTCAGCAATGGTTCCCTGGGTCACAACATCAAACGCAAAGGCTAATGCTTCTGGCTCCACTCCCGCCAATTGACCAATACGTAATGTCATGCGGTGAATTTGATCTGCACCCTGACGTTTTGCGTACTCCAGAGCAATATCTAGTGTGTTTTGCATGATGCCAACTTCGTGCATATTAATTAGGAAGTGAAGGGGAAAAGGAAAAGGGGAAGTATCAAATAGTTTTCCTGAGAATCTCCTTTTGAGTTTGTTAAAACTCACTTTTCAAAGGGTCTTATCATAAATAGTAATCCTTCTGCTGCTCTGTTGAGAAATTAGTTGTTTAATCTTTACTAAAGCCAAGTCAACGTTCTTTTGTGTAACGGGAGAAAGGGTTTCACCAAAGGAAAAGTTAACGGCTGGAATCAAAATTTGGTAAGCAGTAGGAAGAGATTTATACAGGGCACAGGTTAAAGCCAGCATCGATCGCGGATCGGCATAGTGTCCCGTAAAGCTGGTGGCCGAATTCGGTGTAAGTTGTTCGATTTTGACCTCTGATAAGGTGGCAACCGCATCGACAAAAATGACGGTTTTAGCATGGGCGATCGCTTCAGCTAAGTCTGGTGTAAGCTGATGTACAGCAAGCGATCGCACATGATTAAAATTCCACTGAGCGACGGCTTCGGCAATCTGATAACCTGCTCCATCGTCACCCCGAATGGTGTTGCCATAGCCAATGATGAGATAGCTACTTTTTTTGTTACCAGTAATATTCAAAGACGACCTCCTTTGCTTATGGCGGAGAAATTAAACTAGGGCAGACTTTGAGAGGTCAGCAGTTCAGATTCCCGACTTCTTTTAGAGAAGTCGGGAATCTCGTCTTCAGCCTCTAGAAATCTCGTTCAATATCGTTCCATCGGGTGCAACCAGTTCAACGTGTAAAGGCATTTGTCCCGCCGCATGGGTGGAGCAAGATAAACAAGGATCGAAGCAGCGAATTCCTGCTTCAACACGATTTAGCAAGCCTTCGGGAATTTCATTGCCGTTGCTATTGCCATGAATATATTGTTTGGCGATTTGAGCAACGGTTTTGTTCATTGCTAGGTTGTTTTGTCCAGTCGCAATGATCAGATTTACCTTTTCAATCAAACCATTTTCATCAACTTTGTAATGATGGAACAAAGTACCGCGTGGTGCTTCGCTGACTCCGATCGCTTCGAGTTGATTCACCCCACCATGAGCGCGAATTCGATTGGATAGAATATCTGGATCGTCCATGAGCGCTTGGATTTTCTCCAAACAAGCCAGGATTTCAATCAATCGAGCATAATGGTAAAGGAATGAAGACGTGGCAACCCCACCAGCGCGATCGCGAAACTCATTTAACTCCCGATCGGCGGCTTCTGTACCGATGTAATTACACACATTGAGTCGAGCCAGTGGACCAACTCGATAGATGCCATCGGGATAGCCTAAGGGCTGGTAGTACGGAAATTTCAGGTACGACCATTTCTCAACGGCTTCGCCTAAGAATTCCTGATAGTTATCTTCGCTGAGGTTGTCAGCAATAATATTGCCTTGACTATCAGTAAAGCGGAGATGCCCACCGTAGTGTTCCCATTCACCATCCTTGCCGACAAGTCCCATGAATAACGAAGGGAATTCACCAAAGATGTTCACTTCATCTTTGAGTTGACCATCAATCATGCCTTTGAATAGCCCCAAAGCCAGATTGATAGTTGCCAATGATTCGGGCAAGCGATCGCAAATCCACTGTCTGCTTTCTTCCGAAAGAGGCGATCGCACCCCTCCCGGCACCGTCCAAGCCGAGTGAATCTTGCGTGCGCCCAACAGTTCGATGATATTTTGTCCAAATTGCCGTAGCCGGATTCCAGCTCTTGCCAGATCGGGATTGGCTTCAATCAAACCAAACACATTCCGTTTGGCTGGATCGCTATCCCAGCCCAACAAGAAATCGGGACTACTGAGATGAAAGAATGAAAGGGCATGAGATTGAGTAATCTGTGCCAGGTTCATCAATCGTCGCAGTTTCTCTGCAGCAATCGGAATTTTAACTGCCAGAATTTTGTCCCCAGTCTTCGAGGATGCTAGCAAGTGACTCACCGGACAAATGCCGCAAATCCGAGCAGTAATGCCTGCCATGTCTGTGAAAGGTCTGCCTTCACAAAACTTTTCAAATCCCCGATATTCCACGACATGAAACCGAGCATCTGAGACTTCACCCGCCTCATCCAGAAAAATTGAGATTTTAGCGTGTCCCTCAATGCGTGTAACAGGATCGATGACAACAGTCTTCATAGCACCTCTCTCTTCTCGTGGGCTGTCATTAGTCCGTTTTCATTTGCACCTAACCATCAACCATCAACCATCAACCATTACCCAAACTTAATCATGTCTCGCCCTTCCATGCGGGGTTTTTCCCCTTTGAGCAGAGGTTCAAGGGTTGCTCGAATGCGCTCAGCCGATGGCGGACATCCCGGCATATAGATATCAACTGGAACAACCTGATGCACGGGCAAGACGCGATCGAGCAATTCCGGTACAATTCCTGGCTCATGAGGCAGTTGCCGCCCCGTATCTGCCAATTCGATATAAGCGCGTTTGAGGACGGATTCAGTGCCCCCCAACATATTTCGCATACCAGGAATGTTTGCCGTGACGGCACAATCCCCAAAGGAAATTAGGATTTTGGTGCGTTGTCTGACTTGGTGGATCAGTTCCAGATTGTCTTCGTTGGCAACGCCTCCCTCAACCAGACAAACATCAACATTTTCGGGATATTCCTTCAAGTCCGAGCCAACGGGACTATAAACTACATCCACCTGCTGAGCGAGGTCAATCAACCACTCGTCTAAATCCAAAAACGACATGTGGCAACCGGAACAGCCTGCTAACCAAACGGTGGCAAATCTTATCTTGTCCATTCTTTTTTCTCCCGTGCCCTCACCAAAAATTCCAGCTTGTTGCGATCGCGTTCTTTCTCGCCAGTTGTTTCGCCTTTACGGAAAATCGATCCAGTAGGACAGGCATCGACACACTTCCCGCAGGAGGTACAGGCATCCACAGCGCCCCAAGGCTGATTCAGTCCCGATACGATGTAACAATTCTCGCCCCGTTGTGCCACATCCCACACATGGGCTCCCTCAATCTCATCGCAGACGCGCACGCAACGAGTACAGAGGATGCAACGATTGTGGTCGATACTAAATAGCGGATGCGAATTATCGACTTTGCGATCGGGGAAACGATAGGGGAAGCGAGAATGATCCATTCCCACTTCAATGGCAACATCCTGCAACTCGCAATTACCATTCGCTACACAAAAGGAGCAGACATGATTGCCCTCGGCAAATAGCAACTCAACAATCATGCGACGGTAGTCTTGCAGCTTGGGCGTGTTGGTAGAAACTTCCATCCCCTCAGCCACCTGAGTGACGCACGCAGGCGACAGCTTAGGTGTTCCTGCAATTTCTACCATGCACAGACGGCAAGCTCCGATATCTGTGACACCATCAAGGTGACATAGTGTAGGAATGGCGACTCCAGCCTCTTTTGCCGCTTGCAGGATGCTTGCGCCCTCTTCGATCGCCACATCAATCCCATCAATTTTGAGCGTTTTGACAGACATACAAACCTCACGAAGATTGCGAAACGGTGACTTTGCCGTTGTGTTCGACTGGAGATTGCAGCAAATCCAAATACTCCTGCTTGAAGTATTTCAACGTGCTGATCACCGGGTTGGGAGCAGTTTGACCCAACCCACACAGGCTCATTTCCTTAACCATGTAGCAGAGGGCTTCTAGCTGATCCAAGTCTTTCTGCGTCGCCTGACGGTTTGCGATCTTATTCAACAGCTCATAAAGCTGAACCGTTCCCGCACGGCAAGGAATGCATTTACCACACGATTCATCCCGGCAGAATTCCATGTAAAACCGAGCAACTTCCACCATGCTGGTGTCTTGATCCATCACCACCATCCCGCCCGATCCCATCATGGAACCGACAGCCATGAGGGAATCATAGTCAACTGGGGTATCCAGTAACGAGGCAGGAATACAACCACCGGAGGGGCCGCCTGTTTGTACCGTCTTTACTACTCCATCGGGAATCCCGCCTCCCATTTCTTCCACAATTTCTCGCAGAGTGATTCCCATCGGGACTTCAATCAATCCGTTGTTACGAATCTTCCCTGTCAGGGCAAAAATCTTGGTTCCTTTACTTTTTTCAGTGCCGATACTGGCATACCAAGCCGATCCCTGACGAATGATGGGAGAAATATTGGCAAAACTTTCCACGTTATTGATCAAGGTTGCACATCCCCACAAGCCTTTTTGAGCTGGGTAAGGGGGGCGAGGACGTGGATTACCTCGTCCGCCCTCGATCGATTGGATTAAAGCTGTTTCTTCACCGCAGACAAATGCTCCGGCACCAATCCGAATATCAACTTTGAAATCGAAGGGAGAGTCAAAAATTTGTGTGCCGAGGAGATTGTACTTCTTGGCTTGTTGAATTGCCTTTTGCAGGCGTTCAATGGCTAGGGGATATTCCGCTCGAACGTAGATATATCCATGATTGGCGCCAACGGCATAACCGGCGATCGCCATGCCTTCTAAGACTAAATGAGGATCGCTCTCCAAAACGCTGCGATCCATGAATGCACCGGGGTCGCCTTCGTCACCATTGCAGATGACGTATTTCTGATCTCCCGATACTTTGGCCACCGTTGCCCACTTGAGTCCTGTGGGATAGCCACCGCCACCCCGTCCCCGCAAGCCACTCTTAGTAACTTCCTCTACAACTTGGGTAGGGGTCATGTCATAGATGGCTTTATACAAGGACTGATAACCACCAACGGCAATATATTCCTCAATCCGTTCTGGATCGATTTTGCCGCTATGTTCCCGCACAATCCGCATTTGTCGAGCAAAAAAAGGATGCTGGGTATCGCCTTGGATGGGTTTGGCTGTCCCGCCATTGAGAGCATCAATGATGCTGGCGGCTTCTTCGGGCTTAACTTCTTCGTAGAGCGTGTTATTGGGTTCAATTTCTACTAGGGGGCCTCGTCCGCAGAACCCCATGCAACCTACACCAATGACTTCAACGCGATCGCTCAATCCGTGCTCTTTCACTGCGGTTTGCAGATTGGCTTGCACACCCAAAGAATTGGCAGCACGGCATCCCGTCGATGTACAGCAGTTGATACGAATGCTCTTTTGGCGCGATCGTTCCTGCTGAGCAATTTCCAATAATTCCGTTAAATTCATACTGAACCTATCTCCTCTCCGTTACGGCTTATCTGGGTTAGGTTATTTTTCCAATTCCAAGAGGCTAGGATATTGGGGCTTTGGGTCAGGCTTCCCAGGTGCGAATACGAGCCAGTACGGTTTCCGGCTCCTGTTTACCTGCCACAGTGCCATCGAAAACAACGGCTGGAGCAATACCACATGCTCCCAAACAGCGAGCTGCTATTAGTGAAACATTGCCATCTGGAGTTGTCTTGCCCCTTTCGATCCCCAGTTCTTTTTCCAATGTTTCCATTACTTTATTGCTACCTTTGACGTAGCACGCTGTTCCCAAGCAAACGACGCAGGTGTGAGTACCACTGGGTTTGAGAGAAAACAGGTGATAGAACGTTGCAACTCCGTATACTCGACTCAACGGCAGTTTGAGTCCCTTAGCGATGTAGATCAGGACATCTTCTTCCAGATAGCCAAAGGCTTCCTGTGCCTTATGCAGCACTTCAATTAAGGCATCTGGTTTGTACTGATTCCGCTTCATGGTCATATCCAATGCTTTAAAGCGGCGATCGCCACTGGCATGACCCTTGGCAGAAGGAGATTTAGCAGGGGATGCAACGCCAGCAACTGTCGAACGGTGTTGGTCTTGAAGAGGTGGGTAAGGCATATTAATTAACCCTCAATTACACTAACTTCAACCATTTGTAAGAATCCATAATTAAAATTTAAGCTCCTTAGAGGCTTGCTACTTTTGCAACATTTGTATTGCTTAACTTTCTTTGCTACAAACTTTTAGCCTTCTAAACCTATCTTATGATGTGACAAGTCATGAAGTCACAAATCACATAAATTTCTTCACAACTTGTCATGACTTTGCCTGGGGGCATTGGTGAAAAGTTAAGACTTAATTGCATTTGTCAATCAGTAATATTACTCAAAAAACTGCTTTTTTAGGAGTGGAAAATTCACGATTTGAGAGAAAGTACGTATAAATATCATGGGAGGCATGATTCCTCAACCGCCCAAATCTCAGTTTTATGCCCAAATCCGAGTAAATGTTGAGCATAATGGCTGATTGACAAATGCTTTCTTAGCTTAACTTGTTACCAATGGCCTGGGGGAGCACTTCATGCCAAATCCGCTATAATAGCCCGCTTTTTCTTTCCCATCTGTGGAAGACGCTCCGCCGGAGCATCTTCCACAGATGGGTGATAACGGGGTTCCAGGGGAATCACCAGCTAGAGCTAGTACAGCTAGGCGTAAATACACAGACTAAGCTGTTCTGCATCTAAATCGTATTTTTTGTGCGGGCTTTCTGGCCCAACCCCTACTCCCCACAAGAACTTTATCAAATTTTAGTTCACAGTTTAAATGTGCAACAGCTTATTAAACAGCCAAGACTTTACCCTTATAGAACCCATTTGAGATCTTTTTAGGCGGTGGCTAGTCTTTTAAGCATCAGTCTGATATAGCAATCCTAAATGATTCAGATAAATTTGTAGGGTAGTGCCTTTCTTTGCCTACCCCCTATCTATCGGGCAACCACGGGGAGATTGCCCCTACAATAATTATGCAAATGATTTAGGATTGCTATAAAGCAAATTATGATGCAATTATCTTAAACGGCAACTACAAGGAGAAAGAATAATGGCTGTTCTGGAATTTGTAAAACCCGGTGCTAAACTCGGTCAAATTATTCTGGCAGTCGATCTGACTGTTGCCGGTGCTGTCGATCGCATTTTAGCAAAAATTCAAGACTTAGGATATGGTCCAGAAATCCGCCATGTCAACTATCCGTCAG
>NZ_JAUBPT010000133.1:0-22112 GCF_036700905.1 Microcoleus sp. S13_C3
TCTGAATTATCCGGGTTTTTGGCTTTTTCGGTATTCTATTTTATCGTACTTCAACTTGAAGTGCGGAATGTGGGTTTAATACTTACATCAGAAATATCAACAGATAAAGGAGTTTTAGTTGCCAGCGTTTTTAGAAAAGTCCGCTCGTCTTTATTAACTTCAGGATCGTTACGCCAACGAGAAAGAGGATAGCTTTCAGCAAGAATCATAGCATGAAAATCTGCTTGAATGCGAATTCCCTTCAGCCCACAACCTTTAGCTGCAACCATCGTCCTAATCAATTCTGACATCCATTGTCGTGCTATGGAAATATCAGGAGCAAGAGTTCGTGCAGACAGTTCATTAAACACCATCTCCAAATCCATCGCTTATTCTCCTTCCACCGCAGGTTCCAACAAAATCTCCAAGCTGTTGTCCCACTCATCAAAAAAACCATCCGGCCATCGATCAATTCGTCCGTTGCGATCGATTTTTGGCGATATTACCTCAGTCACAGCTTGTCCTTCTTTATTTTGACGCTGGAAGTAATGCAACTGAACATCCTTCGGGTCAATTTTGCCCCCGTGAACCGCAAGGCGAATCCCATTTAAAACATGATCGCTGTGAGTTTCTATCACAACTTGAACGCCACCGCTAGCCGCCAAAGCCAATAATTGACCCATTTTAACTTGTCCTTGCGGATGGAGATGCGCTTCAGGATTTTCAATTAAAATGATTGTACCAGGTGTTGATGCAAGTGCCGCTACAATAATCGGTAAAGTGTAGCTAATTCCAAATCCCACATTAGTTGCACGGTAAGGATTGCTATCTCCATAGGAATATTGAAAACTCATCAGATCGACATCTGATTTGGCATCAATTTTGAGGCGCGTACCCGGACTCACTTCTCCCATCCACGCCTCAACTTGGTCGATTAAATCCATTGATTTTGCAGTAGATTGCTCTTTTTTTATTTGAGTATTTAATTTCCCCTCTGGATGACTGAGACTGCTATTGGGAATAACTTTCCGTCCATTAATAGCCAGAAAATGAGCCGCATATTCACCTTTGATACCCAATTGGCCGAGCTGTCGTACTTGGTAATCGGACATTTCATTAAATGGTCGCGGTCCGATCCGTTCGGCCTGAAGGTAATGAAAATTATTGCCAAAAAGATTCGATTTATACACTTCCGACGTAACTTGTTCCGAGACAATGTTCAACACATCTACCTCTTGGTCATATTTGAAACGCCATAGCCCTTCGCTGTTGTTTTCCCAAACAATGTCAAAACCAATTAAGTCCTCTTTGGCTCCCTCAAAAAGTGCGTCTCTAGCAGTACCCACATTCACGAAATCGCCATTAAGCGCCAACCCTTTTTCTGGCAGTAAGCCCTGTTGGTAAGATTGGCGCAGCAGCAAGAGCGATTGCATGACAGAAGACTTCCCCGTGCTGTTTAAACCAGAAAACAAATTGAGTTTTTTGAATTCCAATAACTGATTTGCAAAAGGTTTAAAGTTGACCAAGTGCAGCGAAGTAATCATGCCAGAACCTCCTGAATTATTTTTTCAATTATCCTAAATCTGTACTCGATTTTTTCCGTAGCCTGAGAGATAGAAGTCAGAAAATCTCGATCGCTATCTACATACTTTCTAAATTTTTCAATCAATTGCTCCTTGTGCTGCTTTAAGATATCAATTTGCTCGTCGCTAAGTAAACTGAGATTAACTGACCAAACTTCAAACAAGGCTTTATTAATTGGAAAGATTCTTTTCTGGTTTTGAGATACTTTACGGAAGGCATTTTCTTCAAAGATTTCCCAGGCTGCAACCATAGCTTTTTTAAAATTATTTTCAATGGCTTGTAATTCTGCTTCCGACATATTATTAACTTTATATAATGCTTTACTCAAAAATAAATTTCTTTTTTCAGCTTGATAATCTTTATAAGATGTAAGTGTAAAGGCTAAAAAACCAAGTATAAATTCCCGATCGTCCATCCGCATTTTACGCAATTTACTCAGCTTAGTAACTTGCTGGAATTCAGTAGATATAGCAAGTTGAGCTAAAAATTTTGTTGCCTTACCGGGGTTGAGAGCATGGCGGAGTTCTTGGGGAGACATCGGCAATCCACCTGTATTAATCCGTTTGAAAATATTATATTTAACTTCAGGAGGTGTCCCTTTTTCAATCAAATAAACTGTAACCTGAGTTTCCTCTATGCGACGCTGATATCTGCGTTCAATTTCATCATAATTTTTACCTTCAAAATTGGTTAAGTATTCTAGTCCGCGTAACCTAAGTGTTTTATCGTTCATAAATTGCTTTAAAGCAGAGAGCCGCTGCAATCCATCTACAACTAACCATTTATCTTCATCAGTTGCATCTATATAAAAAGCTGGTAATGGAATCCGAATCAGGATCGACTCAATCAGTCTGCTTTTAGCGTCATCTTTCCAGATGTTTGCATGGCGCTGAAAGTCCGGTGCTAAATCGAGAGCTTCCTCGTCGATTCTTCTTAGAAGTTGCTCGATGGTTGGTTCTCTGGTAAAAATATTAATTTTCTCAGGGTCATATATCAGTTTGTCTGTTTCATAGGCTTCAGCATCGTTATCTTCTTCCTGTTGCATTAAATTTAGTTCATCAAGTGTCGTATCTTCGTTAGATACTTGGTTGTATGGTTCAGGCTGAGCTACCATAGGGAATACTCCTTTGTATTAACATTTATTTTGATTCTGTATTGTCCTATTAAAACTTGGATGACGCTCCTAGCCGATAAGAAGATTCTCAAATATTATCGCACAAATTCTCTCTTGTAGAGACGCCACGAACCGCATCTCTACAAATAATCTCCTTACAACCGACAAGTTTGCCGCGCCCTTTCATCCTCCGGTTCTTGCCACCCAAAAGCAAAATGACTTACCGCATTAATTTGCGGCGTCGCCGAGCGAATTGCCTGCATTTGAATCTCCAAAGACGGCCGATTTTTAAGAGGTTTTCCCCAATCTCCAGCAATCGCAGGAATAATTTTTGCTCCCGCAGGCGCTAAACTCACTGTCCGCTGCACCTGCGGCACAATGCAGCTTACATCCCCGCAATTTCCGTAAGACATGGCGTGGAATTCTATAGCAGCCGGAAAGGTGTCCCAAGGCTGCAATCTCGAATCATATCCCCCTTGATTTATCGCTTGATTTGCAGTAGGAAAAAACACTGCTCCTACAGGAATTCCCATCCTTTGAGCGGGTTGAATTGCTATCCCCAAAAAATCTAAAATCCCTTGGACTGCGTGAGCAACACTCAGTTTCCACAGGTCTTTTTGCAGAGTGCCGGTATCGGGAAGCGGCGGTGTCGGTTTTGGTGTCGGAGTTGCAGGGTTGGGCTTGTTAGTGGCGGGAGTTGTTGAGGCCGATCTTGATGCGGCATTCGGCCTTCTAGAAGCTGTAGTTGCTACTGACATCGCCTGCGGAACTCGACCCTGCCAAAGAGGTTCTCGCTCAGTTGGATACTGTTTGACTACTGCTTGAACGTCATTAGAATTGATAAATCCTTTAGTCAAATACCGCTGAATTAAATCTCGGCCTTGCTGATTGCTAGCCCGCTGTAAAAGAACTTGCTGGGATGCTGGGCCGTAAATCCACAAGTCTTGAACTTTGCTAGCAACTGAAGCGGGCCCGACACCCCGTAGATAGCGAATGTAGTCGAATAACATTCCTTGCGGTTTGCGCTTGACTATTTGATTTACTAACAAACTATAGTCTTGCCTCGCTTGCGGACTGTAGGGGTCGATAAAGGCTTGATTGCCCGGAACCTCTCCTAAGTCATCGTTAATTCCAGCGTCTTGAACTACTGTTAAAGTTGTCTGATTTTTACCGTTGATAGCGAGGGTTTGCTGTCTATCTGGACGCTGAGAATAGGTATAGCCAAAGTTCATGGTAAATAACCAGGCGTATACTTTTAAACCTCGCTGTTTGCCTTTGGCGATCGCCTTTTCTAACAAATCGTATTTCTCGTAACCGCGATTTCTCAAAACAGAAGGCCAAGCAGTAGGATTGTCTGCAACTGGGAGAAGCACTTGACCATCGTAAAACACTTCGACATAGACTTGGTTGTAGCCCTTATTCACAACTTTGTCTAATACTCGATCGATTTCTCCGGGTCTGACATCGCAGGGATACAAACGCAGCCAAATTGCTTGGGTTTCGGGCCAAGTTTTTTGGCGGCATTCTGCTATTTCCCGCGCGTGTTTGTTCAAAACAGCAAAATATGCTTGCTGAGATTCCCGTTTTCCCGACAGCGCGGCGCGGCGCAAGTCTTCTTTTTGATTGACCTGTTCTGGGGATAATTGGCAATAGGCTGATGTTTGGGCAAAAGCTGGTTGATTTCCGATAAACGGCCACACAAGTTGGCTGATGAAGCTACTGGTTAAAACAGCAGTTACCGCACTTAAAAAGCGTCGCTGGTGTTGAAAATTCGCGATGCGAGTTGGTGCAATTTTCATGGGAGAATTGAATGGGGTTTTCTGGTTTAAATTGGGTGACGATCGCAAAAATGCGATCGCGCTCAACAAGCAGCTACAAATTTTCTACTTTTTTCGGTTGACTTAGTTATGGCACAAGTCGATCGCACAATGCAAATTCTATCTGGCGGCTATTTAAATCCAATAAGGGCGATCGGGTAAGACAAGACTCCGCGATTAAACGGTTTTGCAGTATTTTTTCCCTAAATGCTGCATAAAAAAGCGCCTGAATACAGTGGGCGCTAAAAGCAGGTGATATTTCTACTAAAAATTGTTAACACTCAAACATCAAGGATGAAAGATGAATTATTAAAATTTATCCTCGATCCTAAATTTTGAGATTAAGCTCCTCTGTTAAGAGCAGCTTCAATCTGCTGAAATTCTGACTCAAGACGCTTTTTCAATTTTTCAGGAACGGGACGGTTTGGATAGGAACTGTAATGTCCTGCCAAAGAGTTTAATGCCGTCCGCATTGTCGTGAAAGAGGCCAGCTTGGTAAGAGCGGGATCGCGGCGGTATTCAGCAAAAAAATCGTTGATACTTGTGCGAGCCTTGGCTTGAGCTGCTGCTTTTTCCGGCGTGCCCTCTGGCAAAGTAAGCGCTGTTCTCAAGCTCTTCACTAATGCTAATGTGTCTTGGCCATAATCTCCACTCAGAGTGGCGGGAACATTGGTACAGCCCGCTACGCCGATGACAACAACTAATACCAGGGCTAACAGACGGGAAATGTAATGCTTCATAAGGTGTAGAAAAATGGAAGCGAAAGCGGTAATCAAAATTAACCTTTATCCTATCTCGAATTGAGCTAATAATGCCACTTTCTACAATTTTTGGGTCGTAATACCATGAAACAGAAAATTTGTCAATCTAAAATCTAAAATCTAAAATCTAAAATCGATTGATTTGTCCCGCAACGACGGAGAGAATTTGGGTTTGTCGCAGCCACTGAGCATCAAAAGCGCCTAGGTGAGTTGTAGTAATCAGAGTTTGAAATCGTTCTTGAATTGTTTCTAAAAGTTGATTTTGGCGGCTCAGATCGAGTTCTGCAAGTACGTCGTCGAGCAACAGTAAAGGCGCTTCGCCGACGACTTCTTCAATAAGCTGCAGTTCGGCTAATTTTAATGCTAATACCAGAGTTCGCTGCTGACCTTGGGATGCGTATTGACGAGCTGGGGTATTGTTAATTGTAAATGTAATGTCGTCGCGGTGGGGGCCGACTAAAGTGGTTCCTTGAAACTGTTCTGCGATCGCCCTTTTTTGAATTTTCTCTAAAAATGCTTGTCGCACTCCTTCGAGATTGTCTTTAGCGATAAATTCTGAACTTACTTCAATATTAGCATCGTATTTCACATCTAAAACTTCTGCTGAACCACTAATTGAACCGTGCCAATTTCGAGCTAAAGGCATCAAACGCTCCAAAATTCGATCGCGCCGGCGGATCACGCGAGCCCCCGCTGTCGCCAACTGCGCGTCCCACAAAGCTAATTCTGAACGGGGAATTGGGAATTGGGAATGGGGCATTGGGAATGGGGCATTGGGTATTGGGAATTCTGCGATATTTGGGTCTTCGGGAGTTTCAGATCCGATAAATCGCATTTTGTCAAAACTGTCGGAAAATTCCGCTTTGCGGATTTCTTTAGAACGTTTCAACAGAGCGTTTCTCTGGCGCAAAATTTGGTTGTACTGCTGCAAAATGTGAGCGTAAATGGGTTCTAACTGGATGACTAGGCGATCGATCCAATTGCGTCTTCCTTCGGGCCCGCCGCGCACTAAGTCCAAATCCAAACAAGAAAATTGCACTACATTTAAGACACTCAAAAAGTCTAAATGGCGGCGCAGCGGTTCACCGTTGAGCTTCAGTGTTCGACGCGCCGCAGAGCGAAGAGTTAAAGCTAAGTCGATCGCTCCGGTTTGACGTTCGAGTGTAGCATCAATTTGCCCGATCGGCTTTGAGTCGAGTATTAAATCGCGATCGCGCCCTACCCTGTGGCTTTTTAATGTAGAAAGCAACTCTACCGCTTCTAACAAGTTAGATTTTCCTTGAGCATTATTTCCTACTAAAATGGTTTTGGGAGCGTCAAAGGCTACCTTTTGATCGAAGTAGTTGCGAAACTGCCGTAGGTGCAGCGTTTTCAAATACATAATATTGGGAATTGGGAATTGGGAATCGGGAATCGGGAATTGGAAATTCGGAATTGGGAATTGGCAGTAAAGTTATCGTAGGGGGCCCATTGCGTACCTTACCTATTCAATGGGGAATCTGTGGAATTGCAGTTTTTGCGGATCTTTGCGCTTGCAATGACTTTATAGTGTTGAGAATCTGGTCAAACGCGAGCCGTCTAACGAATAATGAAACATCGCTCAGTATCCGTCAGCCGTTAACACTATTTGCGAGATTTGTAAAAGCGCACAAACAGTTTTTCCATTTCAATCCAGACAAACATCAGGGCGCTAAAACCAAAGCAAACCATCAATTCAAAAGGCGACAAATAATGAGTGCCGAAAAATGCTCTCAGCGGCGGAACGTAAATCAGCATTAATTGCAGAATAGTAGTCACAATTACAGCCCCCCACACAAAAACATTAGTGAAGGGGTTTAACTCAATAGTTAGCTGAGTGTTAGACCGAATTGCGATCGCGTGACCCATTTGCGCCAAACAAAGAGTTGTAAACACCATTGTTTTCCAAGCTTCGGGATCTCCAACATGGTTAGGGTTGGTGGTATATCCATAAGCCCAGGACATCATCGCGATCGTCAAAATTGCAAAAATAATCCCGATCCGAATCATGTAAGAACCCAAGCCCCGCGCAAAAATACTTTCTCGGGGACTGAAAGGAGGCTTTTTCATCACGTTCGGTTCCCCCGGTTCCACAGCCAAGGCCAAAGCGGGAACGCCGTCTGTTACTAAGTTCATCCACAAAATTTGGAGCGGCGTCAGCGGCACTCCTCCCAAACCGATTAAAGGTGCGGCCGCAATTGTCAAAACTTCGCCGATGTTGCTGCCCAAAATGTATTTAATAAAGCGACGAATATTGCTATAAACCACTCGCCCTTCTTCAGCGGCGGCGACAATAGTTGCGAAGTTGTCGTCGAGGAGCACCATATCGCTAGCTTCTTTGCTGACATCGGTGCCGGTAATCCCCATGGCGATGCCGATATCGGCTTGTTTTAAGGCGGGGGCGTCGTTAACTCCGTCGCCAGTCATTGCGACAAATTTGCCCCAACTTTGCAAAGCTTGGACTATTCGCAATTTGTGTTCGGGGGAAACGCGGGCGTAAACGCTAACCTGTTCGACTTGCTGTTTGAGTTCTTCTTGGCTGAGCTTTTCTAATTCTTGACCGGTGAGAACTCGATCGCCCTCTGTAGCAATACCTAAATCGTAGGCGATGGCTTTTGCTGTCAACTGGTGGTCTCCTGTAATCATCACCACCCGAATGCCTGCATTGCGGCACTTCACCACTGCTTCCCGCACTTCCGGGCGCGGGGCGTCCAGCATACTGACGAGTCCCAGCCAAATCATGTCTTGTTCGCTGGTTTCCTCAGAACCTTGGGGCGGCAGGTTTTCCCAGAGTTTGTACGCAAATCCGAGGACTCGCAAACCGCCGCTTGCCATGTTGTTGTTTTCGGCGAGGATGCGATCGCGCATTTCCTGATTTAAAGGTTGTACTCGATCGCCGACTATAATGCCTTTGCAGCGCTCCAAGGTCAACTCTGGAGAACCTTTGGTCAGCATCAAATAATTCGGCTGCTGTCCTTTTTCTGCGGGAAATCCCGAATGTCCCGATCTGCCGGGCACTTCGCAAATCACGCTCATCCGTTTGCGTTCCGAAGAAAAAGGAAATTCCGCTGCCCGCGGCAACAATTGAGACTGTTTTTCCTTATAAATGCCTGCTTTTCCCGCTACACACAGCAGAGCTCCTTCTGTGGGGTCGCCTAAAATCTGCCATTCTTGCTGTTCTTGTTGCAATACTGCGTCGTTGCAAACTGCACAGGCAATTAATAAAGATTCGAGTTCTGGATATTCCTCTAAATTATTAATTTTGGTCGATGTCAGGCGATCGGTAAAATCTCCGATCGGGGCATAGCCGTCGCCTGCTACGGCGACTGTGCAGTCGCCCGTCGAGACTAGCTGAACTACCATTTTATTTTGAGTCAGAGTACCTGTTTTGTCAGAACAAATAGTAGTTACCGAACCCAAAGTTTCGACTGCAGGCAGTTTGCGAATCAGGGCGTTTCGCTTCACCATCCGCCTAGTTCCGAGTGCCAGAGTGACTGTCACGACTGCTGCGAGTCCTTCGGGAACCACAGCCACAGCCATGCTTAGAGAAACTTCTAACAACTCTTCAAACCTGCTGGTATCGAACCCGATGCCGCCGTTTTGGAAGGTAATCATGCCGCCGATGACGACAATTACGACTAAGGTTAGGGCACCGGAGACTAGAACCTTTCCCAACTGATCCATCCGCTGTTGCAGGGGAGTCGGTTCGTTTTCTACTGACTGAAGCATGGTGGCAATTTTGCCCAGTTCAGTTTGCATTCCGGTATTGGTGACGATCGCCTTTGCTCGTCCCTGAACCACTTCTGTGCCCTGAAAAATCAGGTTGAGTCGATCGCCCAAGGAAGCATCTTCTGGAAGTTCTAGATCGGCTTGCTTGGTGACTGCTAGGGCTTCCCCTGTCAAAGCAGATTCTCTGACTTGCAGATTTGAGGTTTCGATCAAGCGTGCGTCTGCTGCTATTTTTACCCCAGCCTCTAACAGCATCACGTCTCCGGGTACGAGTTCCTTGGCTGCTATGTCCGAAGTTTTGCCGTCCCGCAGGACTCTGACTAGGGGGGAAGCGAGGTTTTTGAGGGCTGCGAGGGCTTTTTCAGCACTTTGCTCTTGGAAATAGCCGAGAATGCCGTTGAGTATGACGATCGCAAAAATGGCGATCGCATCTTTGGGAAAAGTATTTGACCGAATGTCCAAAAAAGCCGAAATCACGGCCACACCCATCAGCATCAACAACATGATGTTGGTGAACTGATCGACAAAAATCGACCACGGACTGCGGCCTCCTGTTTCTTCGAGTTCGTTGGGGCCGTATTGCTGCAAGCGTTCTGACACCTGTTTGCTGCTCAAGCCAGCGTCTTTGTTGCTGCTTAGCTGCTGGAGAGTTTGGTCAATTGCTACGGTGTGCCAAGAAGAGGGAGAATTTGAAGACATAAATTACGATCGATCGTGGGGCATAAAGGTGGTTGTGGCCGGACAGCTACAGCCGATCCATCTGGCTGATTAAAGTGAGAGACTTTTAAGTTTTGAGTTCTGAGTAAAAAACTGTTTAACTTGGGACTGGTTTGGGCGGTTCGATGCCGGGGAAGCAATAAGCTTTTAACTTTAATGCGTCTGGTGGCTCGATCGCGCCGTTTGTATGCCTACCGCTGATAGCACTTATCCACCTTACCAAAAATAATGGGTTTAAAGCCCCGTCATAAGCTTGACGGAAGCCCAAGCAGTGATTCTTGGAATCCTGCGGTACGGCCGGGGAGGATGTCAATATATAGATGAAGAAAGTTTTTTTGCAACCGCTGCAGGACAAACAGTAGATGCTTGGTCTTGGGTCAAGTCCAAGGACTCCCCACGATACAAGAATCCCCGCGTTATGAAAGACCCGGCCCGGTCTTTCAACTTCCAACGGCTGAGTTTTGTCATTAAATGCTGATATTTCTGGCAAAAGCTGAGGCTGTGGCGATCGGGTTCACAATCTTTGGGATTTTGCCCACACCGACTTCTGCCGCCATCCTGACATTGGGCAGAATTTTTGGTTTTTTCCCTATTCCCCAGCCTTCTTTTACCAAAACTTTAATTTACTTAACACTTCTTAATAATCCCGCTTTTCCAGAGAAAGCCAACAACGGCGATCGGCCCACGGGACGGTTCGGGGCGGTTCCACCCCCACAGCAGGGCGATTTAAGCAAACTCTTCTTTTATAAGTAGCCTCGCGCATCTATCCTAGGAAGGAGATTTGCCCGCAATTGCACCCCAAATATTTACCTTCTTAGAGAGATAAGTTTCTGTAATAATTTGTAATAAACAAACGCAGGCGAGCATTGTATAAAGATTATCAGAGGGTTGAAACGACAGGCCAAAGTTAACAAAAACCCTGATTGACAAGGTTTGTCGCATCTCATAAAAGGTGTAAAATTTTCTAAGGTTTCTTAAACCTCCGTTGCAATGTAACAATAGTGCAGGTAGCGGAAAGGGAGAGATCGATGGGACCAGCAGATTAGCTGGCATCAAATTTCAACCCTTGCAGGCACTCGTAGCCTGAACAAATTTAACTTAACGGTTTTATACCGCAACCAAACTCAATTAACTCAAATAGGAGAGTTCTTTCATGTTTGACGCATTTACAAAAGTGGTTTCCCAATCTGACGCTCGGGGCGAATTTCTAGCTCAGGGTCAACTAGATGCTCTCAGCAGCATGGTTTCCGACGCCAACAAGCGGATTGACGCAGTAAACCGCATCACCGGCAACGCATCCAGCATCGTAGCCAATGCAGCTCGCACCCTGTTCGCCGAACAGCCTCAACTGATCGCTCCTGGTGGCAATGCGTACACCAACCGCCGCATGGCAGCTTGCTTGCGCGATATGGAAATCATTTTGCGCTACGTCACCTATGCAACATTTGCAGGCGACGCCAGCGTTTTGGACGACCGCTGCTTGAACGGTCTGCGTGAAACATACCAAGCTCTGGGAGTTCCCGGTGGCTCAGTTGCAGCCGGCGTGCAAAAAATGAAAGAAGCAGCGATCGCGATCGCTAACGACCCCAACGGTGTTACCCGTGGTGATTGCAGCTCGCTGATGTCTGAAATCGGCAGCTACTTCGACCGCGCAGCCAATGCAGTCGGCTAAAAATAGCCAAGCGAACCTTTCTTGTAAAGAAGCGAGCATCGCATTTTTGCAAACAATCATTTTTGTACAAAAACAACACAACATTAGGGAGAAACCAGAACAATGAAAACCCCTTTGACTGAAGCAGTAACCGCAGCCGATTCTCAAGGCCGTTTCCTGAGCAGCACTGAACTGCAAGTCGCCTTCGGACGTTTCCGCCAAGCAGCAGCAGGTTTGGAAGCAGCTAAGGCTTTGACCGCCAACTCTCAGCGCTTGATCGACGGTGCAGCTCAAGCTGTGTACAACAAATTCCCGTACACACAACAAATGCAAGGCCCTAACTACGCTTCTACCCCAACCGGTAAAGCCAAGTGCTCTCGCGACATCGGCTACTACCTGCGGATGGTAACCTACTGCTTAGTTGCAGGCGGCACCGGTCCGATGGACGAGTACCTGATTGCAGGTGTTGACGAAATCAACCGGACATTTGAATTGTCTCCTAGCTGGTACGTTGAAGCTCTCAAGTACATCAAAGGCAACCACGGTCTGAGTGGCGACGCTGCAACTGAAGCGAATTCCTACATCGACTACGCAATCAACGCTCTGAGCTAGATTTGCGTGATGCCCGGAATTGTAAGCTGCTGTTAGCTTAAGTGTTAGCGGTTGTTTAGAATTCCGGGCATCTGCGATCTAAGCCTAGTTTTGCAAATACTTTTTTTAAGCAGTTTTCAGTTTTTAAAGCAAAAAAGGGAGAAGCGAAGATGGCGGGATTAGGTGCAGCAGAACGGTTGGGAATAAAAGCATTTGAAGAAGCGGGACGAGTAGAACTGCGTCCCCACTGGACGCAAGACGATGCGAAAGCAGTAATTCGCGCTGCTTACAGCCAAGTTTTCGGCAACGAGTATTTAATGTCGAGCGAACGACTTACCAGTGCTGAATCTCTGCTGATGCAAGGGCAGATTTCAGTGAAAGATTTTGTGCGGTCAATTGCACATTCCGAAACTTATCGGAAAAAGTTTTTTTATCCGAACTCGCAAACGCGCTTAATCGAGCTTAATTACAAGCATTTGTTGGGCCGCGCTCCTTACGACGAGTCGGAAATTGCTTTCCACGTTGATTTGTACAATGCAGAAGGCTACGAAGCTGAAATCAATTCTTACATTGACTCAGTTGAGTATGAAGAAAATTTTGGCGACAGTATAGTGCCTTACTATCGCGGTTTCGCGACTCAAAGAGGTCAAAAAACCGTCGGTTTTAACCGGATGTTTCAATTGTACCGGGGTTTTGCTTCGAGCGATCGATCGCAAAACCAAACCCAAGCCCGCCTGACTTGGGAAGTAGCGAGAAATATGGCTTCGCCGATATACACGGCCTCCACCGGAAAAGCCCTTGGCGGGACTTCCGGCGGTTCTCGCGGCCAACTATACCGAGTCACCGCAATGCAAGGTTCGGCTAAGTTTTCCCCTCAAGTGCGCCGCACTACTACCGAATATCTCGTGCCTTACGAGCAACTTTCGAGCCGCTTGCAGCAAATCAACAAACGTGGCGGCAAAGTGGTAAGTATTACCACAGCTTAAAGTTTGTGTATTGACGTTTTTTTGAAACGTCTTTAGCAAATTAGGACTAAGGCTAAAAAATTCTTCAATTTTATGTGGATATGTAAGGTGTGCAGTGTACACCCTACTTTGAGGCATATTATCCTTAGTCCTAAAAATTTCAAGTGCAACCAAGCATTAAACTTTTGTCATTAATAATTTAGGAGAAAATCTGGTGGCGATTACGACAGCAGCGTCCAGACTGGGAACATCCGCATTGAGCGATGCGCCGAAGGTAGAACTGCGCCCGAACTATAGCAAAGACGACGTTGAAACTGTGATTCGTGCGGTTTACCGTCAGGTGCTGGGTAACGACTATTTAATGAAATCCGAACGACTTACAAGTTCCGAGTCTTTGCTGCGGGACGGCAGTTTGACGGTACGAGAATTTGTACGCGCTGTAGCTAAGTCAGAACTGTACAAAACCAAGTTTTTCTACAACAGCTTCCAAACTCGGACGATCGAACTAAACTACAAACACTTGCTCGGTCGCGCTCCCTACGACGAATCTGAAGTAGTTGAGCACTTAGATTTGTACCAAACACAAGGCTACGACGCTGATATTGATTCTTACATCGATTCAGTAGAGTATCAAGAAAACTTTGGCGAAAGTATCGTCCCTTACTACCGTGGCTTTAACACCCAGCGCGGTCAAAAAACCGTTGGTTTTACCCGGATGTTCCGGTTGTATCGCGGCTATGCAAACAGCGATACATCTCAACTAGAAGGCAATAACTCTCGCTTAGCTGTCGAACTCGGCACTAACACCGCTACGGCTGTAGTTGGGCCTTCTGGCGGTAACGAAGGTTGGGCATATCGGCCTTCTGCCAGAAACGTAACTCCCAGCAGCACTTTCGGCGGCGCTGCGGCTTACGGCAAAGAAGGACGGCTGGTGCGCGTGGAAGTTTCGGGCATTCGCACGGGCGGCTATCCCAGCGTGCGCCGCAGCAGCAAGGCTTTCATCGTACCTGTTGAGGAGTTGTCCTCGCAAATGCAGAAATTTCAACGCATGGGCGCGAAAATCGCCAGCATTACTCCAATTTAGTCAGTTGGCAGTGGGCAGTTGGCAGTTGGCAGTTACTAGCTTTTAGTCAACAGTCAACAGTCAACAGTCAGCAGTCAACAGTCAACAGTCAACAGTCAACAGTCAGAATTACCAATTACCAAGAAGCTTATGTTGGGTCAAATTGTAGCTGGAAAAAGTGGCAATACAGCTTCGGCTGGTCGCTGCTTTCGGTATGAAGTTGTGGGCTTGCGCCAAAGCGATGAAACAGATAATGTGGATTATTCGATTCGATCGAGCGCGAGTACATTTATCACCGTGCCTTACAATCGGATGAATCAAGAAATGCAGCGGATTACTCGCATGGGCGGGAAAATTGTCAGCATTCATCCTTTAAACGCGGGTGCAGAATCATCCCATGAATCATCCCATGAATCATCGCACGATCACCAATAGTTTGGTTGCAGGGGCGATGAAAATCGCTCCCACACAAGCTAGAAGGGGCGATGAAAATCGCTCCTAGACAAACTTTCGTCCACTCCAAGCGGACTAAGAGTTAATGCAACCCGCGCAAGCGGGTTTTGTCTGTTTAGTTAGTAGCGATTTTAATCGCCGAGTTTCCCCAACCCGCGCAGGCGGGTTTTGTCTGTGTAGCAGCGATTTCAATCGCCGAATAACTAATAACTAATAACTAATAACTAATGACTATGGATTATTACGAATCCGACTCACCGCCGGCGGGTGTAGCAGAGGGCGAGTCTTTAACTGTTGAACAGGCGATCGCAAATTTGCACTCCCAAGATTACAGTCTCCGGTATTATGCGGCTTGGTGGGTGGGCAGATTTCGAGTCAAGGAACCGGCAGCTATTGCAGCTTTAATTGCCGCATTGGAAGAAGAGTCAGAACAAACAAAAATCGGCGACTATTCCCTATTACGAAATGCGGCGCGGGCTCTGGGTAAATTGGGCGACAAACAAGCCTTACCGGCCCTGATTCGCTGTTTGGAATGCGCCGATTATTACGTGCGGGAAGCGGCCGCTCAAGCTCTAGAAATGCTGGGCGAGATCGATTCTATTGAGCCGCTAATGAAGCTCTTGGATGGCGGCGTAGCTGTGGCTGTGCGAGTGCCAGGAAAATCGCACCTCGTGCAACCTTACGACTCGGTAATTGAAGCTTTGGGAACCCTGCAAGCGACAGAAGCAATACCGCTAATTTCACCTTTTTTAGAACATTCTGTAGAGCGGGTGCAGTACGCTGCGGCGCGGGCGATGTATCAGTTAACTGGTGAGCGGGTTTACGGAGAGCGGTTGGTAAGTGCTTTGAATGGGGATAATTTGCAGTTGAGGCGATCGGCTTTGATGGACTTGGGGGCGATCGGCTATTTGCCGGGAGCGCAAGCTATTTCTGAAACTTTAGCAGAAAATAGCCTGAAATTGATTGCGCTCAAAGGAGTTTTGGAGCATCACCTCAATCAACAAGAATCTCTATCTTTGTCAGATGAAGCTATCCGCGTTATGGATTTAATGGATAGTTTACTTTAAAGAAAATTAGTTCATAATTGAAATAGGATTGCTTTAGCAATTCTCAATTGTCTGCCATATTCAGGACACAGGACATTCAGGAAAAAGCACTGCTGTGTCCCTACCGCATATCTGTATTTCAGGCAATTGAGAACTATTTGAGCGGTTTTAGCTTGGTGAATCAGCGACGGATGGTTTGATGGAATGAGGGAGGAGGCTTTCGGCAATAATTTTGCTCAAATTTCCGTAAAAATACTGATATTAATAGCTTGATTTGGTAAAATAACTCGTGTTAAAATCACCTTACCATGTGGAGCGCTTCTCAGTTAAAAAAGTTTTGGCTTAGAAAATAGCGATCGCGGAATGCTGCGAGATGGTTGTGTAGCGGCTAGAAGTATAAATCGGGGGATTCATTATGAGCAACGATCCTTTTGAAGGCCAGGTGCAACATTTTGCAGCGCTTAAGTCCAAGTATCAAGCAACAAAATATGAAGATTCATCTCCCTCTAGTCTTCTGTATCTCATTCTGCGAAAAGCTGATTTAGAATTGGAAATTACTAAATTTGAGTGGATTTGGTTACAAGAGCATGAGCTTTTGGAAACAAGAAAAGCTATCGAGCAAGAGCCACAAAGTAAGAAGGAAGAACCCAAAAAACTAGATGCTAAATTTTCTCAACTCAAGTCTAAGTTTAAAGTAACCAGAGGGGTACCCATGTCCAGTGCTTTGTATCCTATCCTTTGGAAACTTGAATCAGAAAATCAGCTAACTAACTTAGAAGTTAAATATCTCCAACAAGTACACGGGCTTACTGAAACAGTTGCTATCGTTGAAGATATGGCGCGATTTGCTGCACTAAAGGCTAAGTACCAAGCAACTGAATATCCAGATTGTTCACTTGATAGCCCCTTGTATCAAATTCTCAAGCAACTGGATGGACGAGAAATATTAAGTGATGTAGAGGCTAACTGGCTGTTCAATAACCAACTGGTTGATACTCTAGAAATTTTTTGGCAACAAAAAGCTGTACGGGAAGCTAAGTTTGCCCAACTCAAGGATAAGTACAAAGCTAGTGAATACCCAGAAACATCTGTCTCTAGTCCGTTGTATCAAATCCTGAAAAACCTGGATGCAGATATGCAGTTGAGCGAGTCAGAACTTAACTGGCTAGAAGAGTATCAACTGAGCGAAACCCTTAGCATTATTTTGGAGATTGAACAGACACGGCACTTTGCTGAACTGAAGGTTAAGTATAAAGCTACTACTTATGAGGATTCATCCCTCTCTAGCCATCTGTATAAAGTTCTCAAAAAAATTGATGTAGACAATCCTCTAGGTGAGCAGGATATTAACTTTCTGAAAAAGCGTAAACTGACTGAGACAATTACTCTTGCGATTGACAAATTTGCTGCTAGTCTCAAGTCCCAAATTCAATCTGGAGAGCCGTTGAGTGAGGCTGATATTGATTGGGTGAAACAGAATGGACGTGATGATGTAATTACTTTTGCTATTGAAAACTATGTTGCTAGTCTGAAATCCAAAATTCAATCTGGAGAGCAGTTGAGTGAGGCTGATATTGATTGGCTGAAACAGAATGGACGTGAAGACGTAATTACTTTTGCACAAGAAAAGGAATTTGCTGCTCTGAAGTCTAAGTATGATGTCTCGAACTATAAAGATAAGACACCTTCTAGTCCGTTATACGTAATTCTGCAAAAACTGGATAAAGGAGAGCGACTGGAACCAACAGATGTTGCTTGGCTTGAGGAGAATAAAATTGAAGCATCTCAACCCAGCTATAGCTATTATGGGTGGCAGGAAGAACGCCGATCTCAAGGGCAGAGACTGTTCTCTGGCAAGATTTTTACAGCTTACCACAAAATCGAAGCACTTTTTTATGAACAGCAGTACAAAGGCACTGGAAATAAATGGAACTTGGCTAATGCCAGCAGTCATTGGCGGAAGGCAGAGCAACCGAGAAGTGCATTGAACCTGACAGAAAATCTGGACTTAGACAAAATTAAAGAAAATAAGCTCAAGTCCGCTTTGCTAACAACTAGGGGCGGTGCTTTTCGAGATATTAATAAACTAGATGATACCGAAAAATGTGCGCTAAAAGCTATTGAGTATCAGCCTCAGAGTCATCATCCTTACACTTTGATGGGAGCTATTTGTTTTGAGCGGGGTCAATTCTTAGAGGGCGAACGTTGGTTTAACGAGGCAATTAAACGCGGTGCTTCACCCAGAGATCAGGATGCGGAAATGAAGCGGGTTGTCAAAAATGCTAAAAATGGGAAGCGTCGGGAAGTTGTGGAATATCTGCTAAAAAAAGATCCGCAGCGGTATGCTTGGGCTAAGTTTTATCGGAACCGCCAAGACGGTTAGGATGCACAGCGCAACAGTTCCTAGGGCGGGTATGGAGTCGAGTTTTTTGCGGATTCGACTCTTTAACCAAGACAGTCCTACTTCGAGCAGGGTAAGCTTTTCAAGTTAATCGCCGCGCCTCACCCACGCTGCAAAAAGTTCGATCGCGCGATCGACTCAACCTACAATTACAATAGTCACGGTACAGTTTATAAGTAAATGGAATTAGAACTAATTCAGGCTGTCGAAAAAGCAGATTCTTCCGAGGGCTTGTTAAAGGCGGTCAAAGCACTGGCCGCGGCTCCCTCAAAACAAGCAATTCCTACCTTAATTACAGTGCTCGGTTACAACAACCCAGGCGCTGCTGTTGCAGCCGTTGATGGGCTGATTCAACTCGGAGAACCTGCTGTGCTACCGCTTCTAGAACAGCTTGACGGCTACAATTACGGGGCGAGAGCTTGGGCTGTTCGGGCTTTGGCGGCAATTGGCGATCCCAGGGGTTTGGAGATTTTGCTCGATGCGGCGGCGAATGACTTTGCTTTGAGTGTCCGGCGGGCGGCGGCTAGGGGTTTGGGGACGATTTGCTGGGAATTGATGTCGGCAGAACAAATTGCAGATGCTCAACTTCGCACTGTGAAAACGCTACTGCAAGCGTCCCGAGACCCGGAATGGGTGGTTCGCTACGCAGCAGCGGGGGGTTTGCAAGCTTTGGCGGGTGGTGTGGCTGTTAAACCGGATTGGTTAGCGGAAGTTTCGGCCAGACTTGAGGAAATCACCCAAAGCGATGAAACGACTTCAGTTAAGGCTCGGGCTTTGCTTGCTAAGAAAATATTGTCACTTGGCTAGGGTTTGGGCGATCGTCTCTTCCAAGTCCCCTTGAGTGAGAGTCGTTAATATAAAGACTTCTTGTACGGTTTTGCCCTGTCTGGCGATGATTTTAAATCCCCCGCGGATGGGTACTGACACTCTTAATGTCATGCGGGGGATGTGTCCTTTAACTTTGTTGATGACCCCAGGAGTGACTGTTTGAATGCCGATTTTTAGCGTGAGGCGCTCTAAAATTGGTATCAAACCGGGAAGGTGGGTAGAGTGGTTCCAAACAAGGCGGCCTTTGGGTTGTGCGTTCATAAATATTTAACCAAATTCAACATACCCAGTCTAAGCCACCCCTGGGGGGAACCAATTTGAAATTCTCTCAACTTATGTATCCATAACGTTACTGTGCGTGTTATTGCGAGCAAACCGAGGCAATCTCAAACCGAGATTTTTGATTGCTGGCGCGCAAGCTGAGATTTGATGGTGCAGAATTGTCCTGTACTTTTTGATGTTGTGGGTTGCTAACTGTCGGTTTTTCTAGTTGAGTGGCGATCGCCCCGATGATTTCTGTGACACTGCAAGGTTTCTGGAGATAGCCGTCTGCTTTGAGTTCCAGGACTTTTTCCATCTCCGAGGCTGTCATAAAAATAAACGGAATGCTGGCAGTTGCAGGGTGCGATCGCACGGCTGCGAATACTTCAAAACCGTTTAGTTCCGGCATCATGACATCAGACAAAATTAAATCGGGAATTTGGGCAGCTAACTGGATACCAACTTTTCCATTTTCAGCGCCTACAGCTTCAAAACCGCGCGATGCCAGAAGTTCTAATACGGTTTCTCGAATTAAGTTATTGTCTTCAATTACTAATATTTTGGTCATTGTTGTTACTTTTATGTTGGTTTTATTTTTACTTGTATGTTAAATTTATACCACCCGTATTTTCATAAATTCAAGTGGGCTATTGCAGCGACCCAGTTTTCGCAGCCCCCAAGCGATCGCGCTTCATCAAAATCTTTCATAAATCACTAAAACAGATTAGGAAAAATATCATGAAATTTATCAGCCCTAAAACAGACTTTGCCTTCAAAAAAATCTTTGGTTCCACCGACAGCCAAGACATCCTCATCAGCTTCTTAAATGCTCTAATTTACGCCGGTGAGCCAATCATCCAAGACTTGCAAATTATTGACCCTTACTCGGCTGCTACCGTTAGCGGACTCAAAGATAGTTATTTGGATGTGAAAGCTCGAATTACCGGCAACAAGACGGTAATTATTGAAATGCAAGTTCTGAATGTAGCCGCTTTTGAAAAACGAGTCATCTACAACCTAGCCAAAACCTATGCCAACCAACTCAAAATTAGAGAAGGTTATCCGAGATTAAAACCAGTAATTGCTTTGACGATTACCGATTTTGAAATGTTTAAAGAACAACCTGATGTTATTTCTCATTTCGTTTTCAAAGAAAAAGAGAAACTATTTGATTATCCCCATCTCCAAGTAGAAATGTTTTTTGTCGAGTTGCCGAAGTTCAAAAAAGACTTAGATGAACTCACAAGTTTGACTGATAAATGGATTTATTTTATGAAGCACACTCCCGATCTAGAAACAATCCCAGCCACAATGGAAACAGTTCCAGAACTAGAAAAAGCTTTTCAAATTGCCAATGAAGCTAACTTAAGCTTGAAAGAGTTCCAGGATATGGAAGCCCAAGAAGCGGCGATCGAAGAACAGCGGGGAATAGTTTCTAGAGGTATAGAAGAAGGTTTGGAGCGAGCTAGGGCTCAATTGATGCAAGAAGGCCGTCAAGCAGGGATGCAAGAAGGGATTAGAGCAGGCCAAAGAGCATTAATTTTGCGTCTGCTGGAGCGACGACTAGGAGCAGTTAATCCCGATTTAGTTTCGCGGATTGGGGAATTATCGGTTGAGCAATTAGAGAATTTGGTAGAGGAGGTAGTCGGATTTTCTAGTTTATCCGATTTAATGGTTTGGTTGGATAGAGCAGAATAAGGGACAGAGCGATCGCTGTGAGGTTTTTTTAGGTCGAGCTACTTATAAACAGCGATATTCACAAATTTCGGGCGATCGGGTAAAATATAACTTAGTGTATCGCTATTAAGTGAGGAAAAAGATATGTCAGAATTTCTCGACTTTCTCCGACATCAGTTTGCCTACGTTGCCATTGGCGAATTTAAACCAGGAAAATTTGAAGCGGCAGAACAACTTTTTGAAAAAGCCGTTGCAACTTATGCCACAGGTTTTAAGGGAGCATATCTGCTGCAATTGCCCAATACAGACAAAGGTATTGCCATCATTTTTTGGGAAAGCGTAGAAGATATGGCAGCCAATCAAAGCGAAGCTTATCAGGAAATATTGAAGCAGATGGCGCCTTTGTTTGCGAAAATACCAGACACTGATGTTTATGAAATAGTCAGTGAAATTCAGCCCAAAGGTGAATAATTAAAAATCATGCAACCGGCGCGTCATTCCCATTCCCATCGGCGTCTTTCGCCCGACTCCGCTATAAAGCGCAAAATCTGCTAAAGTGTTAATTTGCTTGATAGTAGCAGGAGCTATATCTCCCATAATTCGGTAACTAATATCGCCGACGCAGCCAATAAATTTACTGCGAGAATCCGTACTAACTTCTGTTCTGATATCGAAGAAACTGGGAAAAATAGCTTCTGTGAAAGTAGGTTCGATCGCAATCCGGCTGTACTTGTTCCAGCGGTTCGCTAAACTGCCAAAAATACTCTCACGAGTGGGCATAGCACTATCGTATACACCTTGCCTAAAATTAGTAGGAGTGCAAAAACTAAAAGCAATTTGGCGCTCAGTTTCCGAAGCTCTATCGAACAATTCGGCGTAAGTACAAAAGTTTACCCAAGGCTGGTTTGATTGCGGTTCGCTCAAAATATTAGTAATGTATATATTTGTCGGGCCGAGATGCCAAGGGCGAGCGAAATTGAGTTGCTGCCAAAGTTGAGTTAGGCGATCGAACAAACCGTCATCCAGCAGAGAAATTCGCCACCAAATCGGCGTATTTTCCTGAATTGCTTGCTTGTGTTCCCACTGTACAGCCGGAGATATTGTGCGGGAAGCCGGAGGCAAAACTCTCTTTTGTGGCTGGGGCGTGCTGCTTTTGTAAGCCTCTTTTCTGCTTAGTTGAAAAGGGCTTAAAGTGAAAGCTTTTTCATGAGATTGGTCGTGCAGGTACGCGCTCAAATCGCTGTCTACAGCACTCACAAGGTTCAAAAATAAAGCGTGGAGATGCCGCCCCGTTAAAAACTGAGATGGAATTGGTGCAACTGGCCGCAGGTTTAAAACAAGGCTGTGGGGCATTTTTAAATTATATACTGTGTCTGTATCGCCTTTCTCAGTAACATGAGGTGCTCACGCGGGCATAGGGCATAGGGCATAGGGCATAGGGCATAGGGCATAGGGCA
>NZ_JAUBPT010000134.1:0-7349 GCF_036700905.1 Microcoleus sp. S13_C3
GTCCCGCCCGTCCTTTTTGGACGGGCGGGACGCCCATCCCACAATAACAATTAAAATTGTAAGTTATTTAATTCGCGCTCCTAAGTACAGACTGTTAAAATTATCTCTAGAATACCCCCAAGTCTCGCAAACACCGCCGCGTTAATTCGATTCGATATTTAGCATCCTTACTGTTGAGTTTTTAAGTGATTGGGTAGAGAATTAAGCCTGATGTTTTTGATGATTTAAGAACGATCGCACTTTGCTCAAGAAAGGGCGATCGCCCTTAAAGATTATTCTTTCCAGTAACGGGTTAAAATCCGCATTACTTCGCCTGCGATCGGGGACGGTAAAGGCGGGCTCCATTCACCAACTTCTGCAAAACCCAAAACGTGCAGCAGATTGATGAGGCTTTCGACTCCTTTGGGAATCCCGCAAATCAACAATCGGATCGGTTGCTTTCCGATGGGTGCGTCGGGAATTTCTTCGCGCAGGAGTTCGGGAACTGACTTTGGCTGTGATATCATCAGAAAAATGGGTAGAAACCCCGTCCTTTTAGGACGGCTTTACAATTGAATGGGGGGGGGAGGATTAGTCCCCCGTTAAGCTTGCTACCGCCTTGGAACTACTAAATGCCGTGTACTTTTGTGCTGTACTTTCGTCGGGACAATTGCCGGCTGACACTCTTTGTCCTGTACGCATAGCAAGTGGCGGTAAGCCCGTGTGTATATATCCCTTCGCTACTGACTATTCGAGAGGTTACAGACTAGGGAAGCATCCAGTAACGTCGTTCGGTGTACCACCACCAGATAGTTCAGTTTGGGTTCTTGACCCGCAAGCTAGACACTGTTTTAGTCTCAGATTTAAAAGGTGGTGAGCCTTTCTCTTCTTTGCCCCATGCCTTTAGGCTGGGGTTGGTGACGAGTTTTAACTACAAAATAGTCGGATAGCGATCGCCCTTAAGTTTTCCAGGCCCAGGGGCGATCGCTTTTCCGTTTGTACATCCTCAGCATAGTTCATTTTCTGAATTTAGTCAACTGCCAAGCTCAAATAATTTACCGTAGCGGTTAATTAAAGGATAGTGAAGGTTGCGGGATGGTAACATCAGCTTGCAAACTCCAGGCTATTAATTGAGCATCAACAGTGGTCATCCGTTGGAAATTGGCAGTTGTAATGGCCGAGCGAAATATCAGCAACAAAGAGTTGGCTGCTTTGGTGGGGATGCACCCAACTTCGTTTTCGAGACTCAAAACCCGCCGTCGCCTCACGAGAATTGACGAATCCACTCTCAATGCTCTGTGCAAAGCGCTAAACTGCCAACCGGGCGATTTAATGGTGTATGAGGAAGACGAGCCCGATCGCACTTAAAAAACCGACTGCGGTTAGGAGTAGGGTTGACAGCGACGCACCCTACACATTCGTGAAGCGAAGCTATCCCGTAGGGAATCGCACTATTTCCAGTGCAAAAACGCGAGCAAACTCAGCGACAAGGATCGATCGCACTCGATCGACCTCAATTCCGGGGATAAACTGCTCTAAACTCCCAACAGGTCGATCGGGAATCCCGCAAGGTACAATTTGCCCAAAACCGGCCAGATCGGGACAAACATTTAAAGCAAAACCGTGCATCGTAATCCAGCGGCTGACTTTAATGCCGATCGCCCCTACCTTGCACCCATCCACCCAAACCCCAGTCATACCGGGAACCCGCGAACCCTTCAACCCCAAAACTTCCAGCACCCCCAGCAGCACTTCCTCTAACTGCCGCAAATACCAGTGCAAATCAGGCTGGTGACGGCGCAAATTTAAAATCGGATAGCCCACCAATTGGCCCGGACAGTGGTAAGTCACCTCGCCGCCCCGCTCAACTCGGTGCAGTTCCGGCAGAGTTTGGCTTGGGTCAAATTTCAGAAATTCCAGCTTTGCTCCCATTCCCAAAGTGTAAACCGGCGGATGTTCCAGCAAAATCAGGACATCTGGCAAATCAGGCCTGTCGCGGCGTTCTTGCACGAGTTTTTGCTGGATTTCCCAAGCTTGGGAGTAGGGAACTTGTCCCCAATCGAGGAGCAAGCAGGGTTGTGCATTTAGCGGTTGAGGGATTAGAGGAGAAACCATGCAAAAAATCAATAGTATTTTTACGGAATATTGGCGCAGTTTAAATCAAGAATTGTCAACATATAATAAAAGATTTGGAAGATAAGTGTTTTCCAGAATACATAGTGCTACTGTATAAAATATACCCAAGTTACAGAAGGGAGGGAGCTCTATGAAGCTTGTTATCCAGGGTAAAAATATAGAAATCACCGATGCGATTCGCGATTACGTCAATCAAAAGGTGGAAAAGGCAGTTAGCCATTTTCAAACTTTGACTACGGAAGTGGACATACATCTATCGGTGGCTCGTAACCCCAGGATCAATCCTAAGCAGACTGCTGAGGTGACAATTTATGCTAACGGCAGCGTGATTCGGGCTGAAGAAAGCACGGAAAGCCTGTATGCAAGCATAGATTTGGTTGCCGACAAGATAGCTCGTCAACTGCGGAAATTTAAGGAAAAACGTCACGACCACAAAATCCAGAGTAGTGCCAAAACGGTTACGGTAGTTGAAGAACATCCTGTAGTAGCGGATCTGATTGGCGATCGAACTCCCGAACTTCCTGCTGAGGTGGTACGGACTAAGTATTTTGCTATGCCTCCAATGACGGTGCAAGAAGCTTTGGAACAATTGCAGATTATCGATCACGATTTCTATATGTTCCGTAATGCGGAAACAGGCGAAATTAACGTACTCTACGAACGCAAGACTCACGGTGGCTATGGAGTTATCCAACCCCGGCACAGCAACGGTAACGGTAATAGCAAAAATGGCAAAACTGCCGAAAGCGCTACATCTGAAAAATCGAGTGTTGCAAAAAGCTAGATAATTGCTGAGTGCTAATTGTTAATGGCTGCAAGTCGTTAGCAAAAAAGGACTAAAGTCCTTACTACAAACCACGAGTTTTTAGTAAGGACTTTAGTCCTTTCTTGGTTTTTTAAGATAATGATTCGTAGTAAGGATTTGGGTGAGATTTTCTAGAGAAAACGGATGAACAATTATGCTATTGGAGTTAAGACAATTAAAGATTCAACCGGGTCAGCAATTACTGGTTGAGGATGTTAACTGGCAACAATTTGAAAGTATTTTGACGGAATTAGGAGAACGTCGTGCTTCCCGACTTTCCTATAGTAACGGACGGTTAGAAATTATGGTTCCTCTGCCCGAACATGAAAAAGCCAAAGAAATTATTGGCGACATGGTAAAAATTTTGTTGGAAACACGACAAATAGCATTTGAGTCGTTAGGTTCCACAACGTTGAAAAATGAACGCATGAGTCAGGCTGTAGAACCGGATACCTGTTTTTACATTCAAAATCAAGCAGCAGTTATAGGTAAAAATCGCCTCGATATGAGTGTTGATCCGCCCCCAGATTTAGCGATAGAAATTGATCTTACCTCTCGCACGCAGTTGGATAATTATCAAATTCTAGGAGTGCCGGAACTTTGGCGATACGCACGGCGAGGGCTACAAATCAACGTTTTGCAAGCCGAACAATATATTGAGTCTGATGTTAGTCCCACTTTCCCCAATATCCCGATTGTCGAACTGGTGAATCAGTACACTCAGCAGAGTCAAGTTGCTGGTAGAACCCACGCTATTCAAGCTTTTAGAAATTGGGTACGGGAAAACCTCTAGTCTGAGAATTTCAGTTCTCACTAAAAACCGTTAGTTCGCAGTCAGGAATTTAGTTTGTTCTTGGTTTTTTAGACAATGAGGCATGAGGACTTTCGTCCTCACTACCAACAATATATTTAAGCAAATCCATCTAAATTTTGATGGTTTCTAAAGTTTTGAGTGCTTCGGCAACGTGTGCTTTGAAGTCTAACATGGAGTCAAAAATATGCTTGACAACGCCTTCTTTGTCAATGACATAAGTTACTCTACCGGGCATAATCCACAGGGTAGCTGGAACTCCGTATAATTGCCGCACTTTGTTGCCAGTATCGCTCAGAAGTGTAAAGGGTAGCTGATATTTTGCAGAAAATTGCTGGTGCGATTGTTGCGAATCTTCGCTAATTCCTATGACTTCTGCACCTGCGTCTTTGAAGACTTCGTAGCTATCTCGAAAAGCGCAAGCTTGGGTGGTGCATCCGGGTGTGTCGTCTTTGGGATAAAAGTAGACTATGACGTTTTTTTTACCTTTAAAATCTTTGAGGCTGACTGATGTGCCAGTTTGAGATGGTAAGGTAAAATCGGGGGCGGTGTCTCCTACTTTGACGGTCATGTTTTTTTAACTTAGTAGATATGTTTGCGGGAAATTTTAACTTTTGTTATTGTACTGTCTTTTGTGACGAATAGTTCGCAGTTGCGATCGCCCGCTGCGACAGCCTCCCATTTTTGCTTTCTCGCACTCCTAAAAAAAACCGTTTTTACCAAATCTGGATGCAGCCGACGATTCGCAGTTATGGGGATTAATTCTACAGGCTTTTTTGAACCGCACATCCACGGGGATTAACGAAAATTCTTATTAACAATGGGATGGGCGACGCTGAAGCGTTACTACTGAGATGCTGCACCATTCTCAATAAGCTTTTTATGAACAGGCAAGATGCCTGTTCCACAAAGAGTGAATTTTCTTGTGGAACAGGCATCTTGCCTGTTCTTGAGAATTGTGCAAGATGTGAGTTACTACAAAGTTATTTGTTATCGGCCTTTGGTTAAATTTTTTAATTCCCGCCAGATTGGAGGAATTTGACCGGAGTGTGTGCGGGGCTGGGTGAGGATTCCTTGAGTTGGACTGAAGAGCAATGATAGCACAAATAATCCCGATGCAACTAAAACTATTGCGGGGCCGGATGGCAAGTTATAGAAGTAGCTGAGATACATTCCGCTAATGCTGGAAATAACACCGATTATTGCGCCTAAAATCATTACTTGGTGCAGGCGAGTGACTAGGAGATAGGCGGTACTTGCAGGTGTAATTAATAGGGACAAGACTAGCACTACGCCAACGGCTTTGAGGCTGGCAACTATTGTGAGGGCGATGAGTACCATCAGTCCGAAGTTGAGCAGGTTTACTGGCAAACCTGTTGCTTGCGCTCCTAATGGATCGAATGTGTAAAATAGCAGTTCTTTGTAAAAGAATACTACAACTAATAAGACTACGGCGACTATGACGGCTGTGTCGATCGCATCTTCAGCCGTAACCCCCAGGATGTTGCCGAACAGAAAGTGGTTGAGGTCGATTTTGTTGTCTTTTTGGACGATCGTAATTAGGGTGATGCCGAGGGCGAAGAAGGCTGAAAATACGATGCCCATTGCCGCGTCTTCTTTAATTGTCGATCGAGCTTTGATCCAAGCTATGATTACTGTACTCAAAACTCCGGCAATGAAAGCACCGATAAAGATATTTGCTCCGAGGATAAATGCGATCGCCAATCCGGGCAAAACCGAGTGGCTGATGGCGTCTCCGAGCAAGGCCAGCCGCTGTACCATTAGGTAGCTGCCGACGATCGCGCAGACGATGCCGACGAGAATGGCAATTACGAGCGATCGCTGCATGAATCCGTACTGTAACGGCTCAATTAAGGTTTGTATCATAAAATTATAAAATCACAGTTAACTAATGACTAACAACCAAACTAAACCGGTTTGATCTGAGATGTTGCACCATTCTCAATAAGCTTTTTAGGAACAGGCTTTTCGGCCTGTTCCACAAGAAAGAAAATTCACTCTTTGTGGAACAGGCATCTTGCCTGTTCTTGAGGCCTGTTCGACAAGAAACTTCACTCTTTGTGGAACAGGCCGGAAAGCCTGTTAAGCGAGAATAGTGCAAGATGTGAGTTGGATCTGAGATTTATCGTTGCCCAATTCAAGATTATCAAAAAAACCGCGTTCAAGAGTGTAACTCCTAGATTAATGACCAAGAATTTCTTGATGGTACCCGCCACGTGATTTATCCGTGGAATCCCAAATCGAAAATCGAAAATCCTCAAGCCCCCGCATTTATCCGCGGGGTCAATCTAAAATCTAAAATCTAAAATCTAAAATCGATTGACTGCTGGCTAATTAAGCTGCTTGTCCGGCAAAGAACATTACTTGTCCGCCGTAGGCACGGTAAAGGTTTTCTTTTGTTAGCACTTCTTGGCGGGGACCAGCGGCAATTAATTCTGTATTTAGCAAAATTAAATCGTCAAAATTCGTAATTGATTCGCCTAAGTCGTGGTTGACTACTAAGACGATTTTCCCGGCATTTGCTAGCTGGTGGAAGATGTCGAAAATGATATTTTGAGTTTTTTGGTCAACGCCGACAAACGGCTCGTCAAAGCAGAAAATAGCAGCTTCTTGGGCTAAGGCTCTAGCTAGAAATACTCGCTGTTGCTGTCCGCCGGAAAGTTGCCCGATCGGTCTGTCTTTGTAAGCACTCATGCCTACTCTTTCTAAGGCATCGGCAGCGGTGCGGCGGCTAGCTGCCGAGAAGCGGCGAAACCATCCGGCTTTTCTGACTCTTCCCATCATCACGACATCCCAAACGGTGGCGGGATAGTTCCAGTCAATTTGCGATCGCTGGGGCACGTAGGCTACTGTTTCGAGTCGATCGGCGATCGCTTCTTCGCCCCAGGTAACAGTGCCGCGATCTGCGGGAATTAAGCCCAACATTGCTTTGATTAGCGTGCTTTTGCCGGCACCGTTGGGGCCAATAATACCCGTCAGCCTTCCGGGTTTAACGGAAAGATTGATATCTCTGAGTGCCTCTACCGTGCGGTAGTTTACTGCTAAGTGCTTAACAGCGATAATTTCAGTGTCGGTAGCGCTGTCTTTGAGGTGGCAAACCATTTTAGACCAAGGATTCTCGTTGGGGAAGGCGGCGGTATTCATGGGGGTGAGTCTATCTCCTTTTTATTAAGTTTACTGTAAAAATGAAAACAATATGAAATCATCGGTAAATAGGAATAATCTGGAACGCACGAGAGGTAGATAATGGGACAGTGCAAGCTCGAAACCCCTCAAACCATAGGTTTGGCGGCGAAAATCTCAAGTCGGTTAAAACTCAGATGTTGCACCATTGTCAATAACAGGCAAGATGCCCGTTCCACAAAGAGTGAGTTTTCTTGTGGGCTGGGCATCCTGCCCGTCAAGAACGGGCAAGATGCCCGTTCCACAAAGAATCAGTTTTCTTGTGGGACAGGCATCTTGCCTGTTCCTAAACAAGTAATTGAGAATGGTGTCAGATGTGAGTTAAAACTGATATCTTCCACCCTTCTCAAGAACGGGCAAGATGCCCGTTCCACAAAGAATGAGTTTTCTTGTGGGGTGGGCATCCTGCCCGTC
>NZ_JAUBPT010000134.1:7449-22047 GCF_036700905.1 Microcoleus sp. S13_C3
AAGAACGGGCAAGATGCCCGTTCCACAAAGAATCAGTTTTCCTGTGGAACAGGCATCTTGCCTGTTCCTAAGCAAGTTATTGAGAATGGTGTCCGATGTGACTTAAAACTGATATCTTCCACCCTTCTCAAGAACGGGCAAGATGCCCGTTCCACAAAGAATCAGTTTTCCTGTGGAACAGGCATCTTGCCTGTTCCTAAGCAAGTAATTGAGAAAGGTGTCAGATGTGAATTAAAACCGACGGCAATTGTGAAGCAACTTGATAAAGGGGAGTTTAGCGGTGAGTCGGGGATTGAAACCGCCGCCCCTGGAAGGGACAAGTCCAAGGCATTTTGGATTAGAACTATTGCTTGCGGCATTTTGACTGTGGGTTTATTTAGTTGTGCTTCAACCCAGGGCGATCGCCTCTCTCCAGAGGCAGATGCTAAACCCAAGGTAGTTGCTACCAGCACAATTATTGAGGATTTGACCGATCGAGTAGCGGGTGGCGAAGTTCAGCTAACAGGAATTTTGCAGCCGGGAACCGATCCCCACGTTTACGAACCCGTACCAAAAGATTCTCAAGCTTTAGAAAAAGCTAACTTAATTTTGTATAACGGTTACAATTTGGAACCGGGATTAATTAGGATGATGAATGCCGCCGGAATTAAGGCGCGGAAATTAGCAGTGGGGGAAGTTGTCAAGCCTTTGCTACTGAATAAAGAAGGCAATACCGTACCCGATCCGCACGTTTGGGGAAATGTGGAAAATGTAATTCAAATGGTGGAAGCGATTCGGGATGCGCTAATCGAACTGTCGCCGGAAGATCGGGAGAAGTTTACGCAGAATGCTGTGAAACTTACTGCAGAGTTAAAACGTTTGGATAGTTGGATCGAACAAGAGATTAAAACTATTCCCGAAAATAAGCGCGAATTAGTAACAACCCACGATGCTTTTCAATATTACAGCCGCGCCTACGGATTGGGAAGTGCTGGCAGTTTGATCGGGATTAGTACGGAGGAACAGCCAAGCGCTCAAACGGTGCAAAAGTTAGTAGAATCGGTGAAAGCTGCGGGAGTGCCTGCTATTTTTGCGGAGACTACTATTAACCCGCAACTGATTAGAACAGTGGCGGAGGAAGCGGGGGTGAAATTGGCGGCGCAGCAACTTTATTCGGATTCGATTGGGGCGGCCGGAAGCGAGGGCGATTCTTATGTGAAAATGATGTCGGCTAATACTCGCGCCATCGTCGAAGCTTTGGGGGGGAAATACACGCCGTTTGAAGTTAGCAAGTAGCAAGTATAGCCTTTCTCGGTAACATGAGGTACCCGACGTGCATAGGGCATAGGGCATAGGGTATAGGGCATAGGGCATAGGGCATAGGGCATAGGGCATAGGGCATAGGGCATAGGGCATAGGGCATACCTCACTTTCTAGAGAACTGCTAAGCTGTTGTGCATTTAAATTGTATATTTCGAGTCCCGATCAAAAATCGCCCAATCCTCTCCCCCGATCCCCATCGGACCTTCTCCCTCTCTAATACCATAGGCAATCTAGATGCAACACAGCTTATATGGTGCGTCAGAAGAGTTTTATTTTATGTGCGGATAGGGTGACAGCTAACTGATAGCCGTTTCCCACAAGAATGCAACTGTAGGTAATATCTAAACCCCAATAGTCATCCTTGATTCCCAATCTAAAATCTAAAATCTAAAATCTAAAATCGTCTGACGCACCTACAAGTTTCAGTTTACCTGTTTCGACAAAATTAAATTAAGCACGTTCAATTCGTTGGAACTTAAAAGATATTTCTCTGTAAAAATCTTTTCTCTACTTTGCTCTAAACTGTAGCTTCTGAACACGATAAATGGAAAGTCTTGATACTTGTGCCCGATCGGCATTACACTATCTGCAGGGTAGATCGATCGCACATAAGCAGACAAAATATCCCGAAACCGCCTATCTTCCGGTTCTTCCAGCCTGCTGTCAGCAAAATACTCCTGCATCTCCTCCCCGCTAACGAAGGCAAACAGCGGTATGGCATAATAGCGATCGAACTGCTGACTCTGCTCTTCAAAATACTGAGTTTTCTCGACTTCGCTGTTGAGAAATTGCAAAAGCTCGATCGCACCTCCTCTTATAGCTGATCGTACATTCTCCGGGTACGACTCGCTATCCCTGATTCGATACATTTTTTGCAGCAACTGATTATCTACACACTTCTGAATTTGTTCGCGTAGCCGCATCTGGTATTTTTCCAGCAAATTTTGCTTAGGTAGAGGCACTACCAACAAACTACCGCAAACATGACCAATCTCTAGATTATCATAACTCAGCAAACCATCCAGCGGATTACACTTCTCCAAAAACTTACGATTAAAATCGTCCCGCATTTCCAGATAGTAATCGCCCTTTTGACGAGACTTATCAGAATTTTTCAAAAGAAACTCCCCGCGACCCAAAAGCTGTTCCAGGCTCGTATAAACCTCCTTAAACAACATATTTCCTCGCTGGCTCTCGCTCTTTAATGTCTTAATTAGAGAAGCCATTTTGCTGCTAAAAGTATCTCCTACTGCGGAAACCGACTTACCGCCGATGGGAATCATCAAAAACTTTTCCCTACCCAAATATCCATATCCCACAATCCGCGTCATCACCGCAGTCTTCAGAATTAGCAGTAAATTCAACAAACTCAACTTGCTTTCTTGTAAAGAAAGTTCCGCATCATCAGCGTAATAAACTGCTGTATCAGACAGATAAAAAACCAATTCTTTGTCTTCACCATCAAGGGTTTTACCGTTATCATATTCTCCGCGTCCCCGATAAATCACCTGTATCACTTCCATCAGATTTTTCTCAATTTGGAAGCGGGGAATATCCACTAAAATATGCTTAGTTTTCGGGAAAGATAAGCCGCGACTTCCCGATGCAGTCATAAAAATTACTTTAGCTGTATTTTTGCACTTTTGTATTTGCTCCTTCTCCTCTTCCGAGATATTCGCGTGGACTTCCAGATAATCGGTATAGCGATTAAATTCTCGCTCATTTTGGATTTTATCAATCAACTCCGCCAATCTTCGCTTATCCTGAATGTAGACGATAATTTGTTCAACTCCCGGTATTGCTAACCGCTGATTGATATCCTCAATTATTTGAGACTGTACCCGTTTTACCAAATCATAAGTTAGTTTTAAAGAAATATCTTCAGTGAATTTAACAGCTTCTACAAACACCTTGTAAGTTATCTCTAAACTGCTAGCGGGATAGGAATTCGTATTGATAAGTTTAGCAGCTAATCGTTTAAATTCAAAAGGAATAACTTGTAAAGGCGGGATTTCCTCTGAAGTTTTTGGGAGCTTTTTGAAATAGATTTTATCCGGTTCCGGCGAGGTATCATCGAGGTGTTGTTTAATCACATCCGGGTCAACAATCGAAGCATCGGCTACAATAATTTTAGTATTAAAACCGTGTTTTGGGTTGTGCAAGTCATATTTGTTAAGCAGCCTACCAATTCCATGCAAAAACTCAACGCCGCCGTCGTCTCCAGTAATTTCATCGATCATAATGAAAATGTGTTTGATGCGGCTGGAGATTTCTTGCATTTTAGGAGAAATGACTGCTTTTTCCCCCTTGTTGTAAGCATCTTGAAATATTTTCTCTAAATGCTGGAGAGTATTTTTTCCGGTTTCTGTCACCTTTAAAGACTGAATGGAAACGGTAGCCACGATATTGTTCGATGTTTTACGATTGATGAGCGAATATATTCCCTCACAAACGCTATTTAGCACTCCATGCTTTTTGCCTATCCTAGGTTTGATTACTGTTTCTCCCTTCCTTTCAAGTTGCGGCTGGTGATATTCCTTCCGCTGCATTTCGGCCCTGTTGTTGATGAAGTGGACACTTTTTTGTTGAAAATTTTCGTGATGATTATTTGCGACGTAGTTGACGGTACATTGTCCAAAATTGCTGTCTATAGTATCGGAACTTGAGTTAATGCAAAATAAGCGATTGTCGCACAGCAAACCAGTCTTTTTGTCTCGAAATTTATCGATGATATCTAAGTTGACTTGCTTGCGGGGACTGACGTAAAAGAACAAGAAACCGTCGTTTATATGGGTTTTGAGGAAATCTGCGATCGCAGTTGTTTTCCCAATTCCCGGATTCCCCGTCAAAAAGATATAAGTTTCATCAGATTGCAGTGCTTTGACAATCAATTGAGCGTGAGCATTTCTCAGATGTAATCCACGATCGATTTGCAAATCATCGGCCAGTTTATCTGATATAATATCTATGGAATTAACAAAATTATCGAGCCGCTCTGTATTACGTACAGGTGTAGAACTTTTGCCAATCGTCAACAAATCGCTGACAAACTTTTTGCCATTTTGAAAACTGCGAGCTGCGTTGAGTTGAATCGTATCTAAAACATCGCCGCGAGCATCGTTAATCTCTTTATTTTTCGCTTCCTGCTGGTAGATTTTGGCACAATTCGCCAAGATGTCAATTTTATCACTGCGGAGGGAAATTGCGCTAATTGTGCGATCGCTATAACCGACAACATTCAACAACACCTCAGCACCATCAGGAATCATACCAGTCGTTTGCAGAAAACCGTAGAAGCTGTGAGCGTAGCTACCAGCCTGAATCAACTTAGCGCTTTCCTTATCCTTATACTTAAAAGCCGTAAAATAGCGGTTTAAACCCTCCGAAAAGTCAATACCTAAAGTGCTAGTATCGATTCGCAGATTAGAAAAAACACTTTTCGATCGCAAATAGCTAATTTCTCTGAGCAAAGACTTCCGCATCACCTCTATTTCGTTGAGATTATCGACTTTTTCCGAAGTCAACGGAGGAGTAAACACAGACAAATCAACGCACAGAATTCTAAAATCCTTACCATTTTGCAACAAAATCAGGGTATCAGCTTGCAAAAACTCGCCTTTTTTCTTGTAGCGGCGGATGTAGGAGTTAATCTCATCGTCTGAGAAATTGGGTTGCGCTGTTTCAAACTGAGATAATACCTTCTTAAACGCTTTAAAAACTTCTGTCTCATCGTCATTATGGGTTCTAATACTGTTAGCACAACTCAAACTGCACTGAAAATACGAGATTTGCGATAACCTTAAAGTCCAGCCCGTAGATGTGAGGTACTCCCGGAAGAAATTCAACCCACCAATAAAGCCTTTTTGGACAAAAAATAGACTCCACTTCTCAACAATTTTAGCATCCAAACTACCGAGGAGATTAGCTTCCCTAGTTATTTCCGCCATCATCTTTGGCAATTCTAGTTTCTGCAAATCGAGACGGTAGGAATCTCCGAAATTGTGAGCTATATTTTCACGCTGAATATACGCCAGAATCCCAATATTAAATCCCACCTCAAACAGCCGTCCAAAATCTTCACCAATCATTATTAATACCTCCCTCATCCACATTCAAGACTTCTCTTACCTTATTCAAAAATGCCAGGGAATTAAAATCCGCACTACCGCCAGCATGACTAAATACAGACAAAGCACCCACCGATTCATCGCCAATAATTCGCTCGTAGGGGTCAAGTTTTAAACTAATATTGTGACGAGCTTCATACCGAGAAAAGTGGAATATTGTTAGATAATGTAGCAAAGTATTTTTGATTACACCATCATAAATCAAACCTTCACGAATATCTTGATCGTCTAGGATACCTTGATAGATATTCAACAGAGTCGAGTAGGAAATGACACCGTTATAAAAGTTTTTTTCCTCCCTGACTCTAATTCCGTTAAACAAGTTGAAAAACATCACAGCTTGCTGACTGGTATCTGCAAACAAGCTTTCAAGCTCCATTGCATCCTGAATGTAAAAGGATTTTCCCCTATCGCCTAGGAAACTGCGGACATAGTATTTATCAAAGAATATCGGATAAATTTTGATATCCCGCCTCTCTCCCTTCAAAGTTCGGAGCAATTTTTTTGACATGAAAGACAATTCCTCATCTTCCTCAGTCTGAGTAATATGCAGCGTACTCATGTAAGGTGCTTGCGAAATATATGCGAAATTCCGATATCCTTGCTGATAAAGCTGACTCATTGCATCTTCAAGGATTAACGGCTCAGAATAAAGACGGCTGACACTGTAATTCTCGGAAAGTGTTTTCAGCATTTCGACTTGAATTGTACTGTCATCTAGACGATTGATTCCGACAATTTCTCCGATTAAGCAGGCTTGTCTTTGGAAGCGGTTTTGATTGCTTCTTTTCGCATCACTATCCCGGCTGGAAACGACAATAATTGCCAATTTATCCAACTCAGGGGCTAGCTGTACATTATCATCGAATCGAAACTTTTTAGGAAGGATTGAATACAAGGAACTCAAACCGTTACGAATGGTGTAACCATTGGGCGTTTTTCTAATCCGAAATCCTTGAGAAGTTGAGCGTTGTTTTTCACTTAAAATATGAGACAATGTTTTAGAAAGGTTAGCCATAAACACTTCTGACGCCGAAGGGTGATTGTGGTCGCCTTCGTGGAGCCTCACCATCGGAATAAACAAGTTGTCCGCAGCACTTTCGAGCAATATCCTCAGACAGATATAGGACAGCAGCAACATGGTAAACTTATACACAAAAATTGCTGCAGGTTGTAAACCTTTACCGCCGCAGTCTAGTCGTCTATCGTCATAGGGAAACACAACTAATTTTGTCTGAAAATGTTTTTCGTAGATTTCTCTAGAGCGAGGGGCTTTAGGTGCAGAAAGTACAGGCAAAACATCGACACCTTTGATATTGTATTCCATGCTAAAATTTTGGCGTTCATCAGTTGGGAAATACCGGACATCTTCGATGCTGATATTGACGGGTAGCTGACAAATAGATTTTTCATCGACACTAGGTTCTTTGACGGTAATATAATGAAGCGTTTGCTTGTAATTTCGCTCCATAATGTCATTAAAAAATTTACCATTCGTCAAAATATTGTCAATATCTTCTACCAGACCTATTTTGAGGTTTACGTGTCGCGTTTCTGTGCGGGTTGGTAAAATTGTTTGACGCTCCAGAAAGCCTTTTAGCATTCTTCTCAGATGCGTAATTTTGTGTTTTATGTTAAACTGATTAAGCCCTTTAATAAAGTTGCGAAAAAGCTCTTTTTTTTGCTCATCGTTAGAACTTTGCAAAACGGGCAAGACTCTTTGTTCAAATAGGGCTCTAGGCTGATGATTTAGTTCAGAATCCGGGTCGTAATTTTGTGCTAGTGGGTCATTGCGGGAAGCCAGCACAAAATAGTAGAGCAATGCTATTTTTAAGAGTTTGCGGACGAAGGTTTCGGGATTAGAATCCTCATCAAATTCTGCTTGATGTTCTTCACTGTCGGGATTTAGCAGGTTCAGATAATACTCAAATACATCTTTTCCACCGCGCGCTTGAACTGAGTTATCAAATTTGATTTTGAGGCCAAAGATAAACTTACGCTCGTTACGATAATTGTCCGTACTTTCTCCCAAGTAACCTGATACAATAGGAATAATTGGCAGTGTATCTAAAAATTCCGAACGGGCAAATATCTCGCGATAATTAACTCGAACACCAGCATAATTAACTTCGTACTCGCCATCGGATTTAGTTGGGTCGTTGATGTATTCTTCTATCAATCTGATGCGGCGAATTAAGTCTTCTAAATAGATGATGCCTACAGTATCTGTGCTGCTTGCGCGGATGTGTTCGAGCAGATACTCTAAGTAAGTAATCTTAGCTTCTTTTTGAATTTTGCCGAGAGTTTCTTTGTCTACCAGTCGGATTAATTTGTGAAAATCCGAGTCAGTATTTTTAACCATCTCATCAAGACGCTGGTTAAGGTCTTCTTTCTCACTGCTAGTCTCGGCATTTTCATTGATATAGTTTTGCAAACCCTGCTTGAGCTCTTGTTCAAAAATATCTGTATTTCGGACGGTAACGGTCAATTTATGCAATTTTAAAGCTGCATGGCTTCCAGTACCTCGGCTTTCCAAAGTTAGCCTTTCTTTGTCTAAAGAAGGGTGGCGGGTGTCAAAATCGTATTTAAAGCCTAACTCTTGGCCGCTTCCCCGAAAAGAGGGTGAGTCTAATGGACTAATCAAACTAGCGACAAACCTTTCAATAGAAGTATTTTGTGGCAGTTTAAATTCTAATTGCTGCCGCAAACACTGTTGAATCTGTCTAACTTGACTGCCAAAACGCTCCTCAATTTCCGGCGGTAAGTTAACAGTAGCAGAATGTGCTTGACGTTCCCCAGAACCCAGGGGTTGCCGCACTCGCTTGTTGGCAACATCCGCAGCAATGGTGTCAATATCAATTAGCAAGCGGCTGTTGTCTTCAGATACGCTAAACGGGTTTTTAGATTGCAAAACTTCTAAAATCTGGTCCAGCAAATCGCCATAGTCCACTGGAACTAAATCGCTGTCATCCAATCTTAAGATGTTCACCCTGTTAACCTCTTCAAAAAGCTTGAATCCACTCTTTCACATCGTACTCAGTCCAAACCCCATTTACCCAATAAGGATCGGCTTCCACCAATTGTCGCACGGCCGCCTCATCTTCGGCTTCGTAAATAGCAAAAACTTTTGTTAAATCTTTTGTGGGCCCGATCGTACTTAACACACCCGATTCCTTCTGCTTAGCCAATCCGGCTAAATGAGCGTCTCGAAACGGCTCGCGTTTTTCGAGAACGTCTTCGCAGTAACTTCCCCACATCACATATTTAGTCACGGTTTTGAGCCTTAGATAAATTTGTTTAAAAGTTATTGTACAATAAGAGTAACAGGATTTAACGAAAATTTTAAGAAGAAGATTAATGAACCGCAGAGAGCGCAGAGGGCGCAGAGGAAGAGGGGAAAGAGAGATGAGTGTTAGATAGGAGAAGATGGCTATGACTTTATTAGACATTCGTTTGTTGACGGTTGAAGAATATCACCGAATGGCGGAAGTTGGGATTTTTGACGCAGATGAACGAGTCGAATTACTGGGAGGACAGATAGTAAAGATGGCTGCAAAAGGAACAGCCCACAGTGCAGCGGTGACACGCACAGAGAAGTTACTGGAAAACCGTTTGGGAGAGCGAGTTTTGGTGCGGCTGCAAGATCCTGTTCGGTTAAATGATTTCTCGGAACCTGAACCCGATCTTGCTGTGGTCGTACCCGATCCGCTTTACTATGAAGACCACCATCCAACTCCGTCTGAAATTTATCTGATTATTGAAGTTGCTGATAGAACCCTGAGAACAGATTTGGGGATAAAAGCGACAATTTATGCTCAATCTGGAATTGCTGATTATTGGGTTTTGGATGTTAATAATCGGCAACTTCACGTATTTCGAGAACCGAGTCAGGATGGCTATCAGAGTATAGTAGTTCTTGAGGATGATGCGAGGATTTCTCCTTTGCAATTTCCTGATTTTTATTTTATGGTTGGGGAGATGTTGCGGCCGTTGGTGTCAATTTAATTAACGTTAAAAATTGAGTCCGGCAGGGGTTTCAACCCCCGCCTCAAAGCTGAAGCCCTCTTGCATAGGACTGAAGAGTTCATTAGTAGCAATTATGCAGTTTATACGGTTTTATTGCAAGAATTTGAGATTCTTCGCTTTGCTCAAAATGGCAAATTTACCTTGTAATCCGTAAATCTTATTAGTCCTCTTGAGAGGACTTTAGCTTTGAGCCAGGGAATTCATTCCCTGGCGGTTTCCATTGGTGAGTAGCGGCCTATTTTAGCTTCTCAAACTAACGCCGAACTTCTCAACTAAAACATCGCGAACTTTTTGTTGTGCTGGTTCGACATCAGTTTCGCTCAAAGTTCGATCGCCCGCGCGGTAAATTAACCGAAAAGCCAAACTCCGCTGTCCCGCCGGCACGTTGTCGCCCCGATATTCGTCGAACAGTTCCACTGAATCCAGCAAACTACCGGCCGCCTTTTTCATCGCACTCTGCATCTCAACAACCGGAACTTCAATCGGTGCGAAAAACGCAATGTCTCGGTCTGAAGCGGGGAAACTCGAATAACCCGCGAACTTGCGAGTTAAGTTGCTCGATCGCCCTAATTCACCCAACAGCAGCGCTAAATCTAATTGAAACACGTAAACCTGCTCAGGCAAATCCTTTTCTTGCTGCAATTGCGGGTGCAACTGTCCGAAAATTCCTAAATGTTTCCCGTTTAACGATAACGCAGCGGTGCGGCCAGGATGCAGCCTTGTGGGGCGGGCATCTTGCCCGCCACTAATAGGATAAACATCCTGTTTACCATCATCTTGTCGATATTCCACCGACAAACCCAACTCTTGAAATGCGCTTTCCAAAATACCTTTTGCCTCAAACCAAGTCAAAGGTCGATCGCGCCCGGACTGCTGCCATTTCCACACAGTCGGATCGCCCCCGATAATCCCCGCAACTGCATCGGCTTCCTTCATTGCATCCCCATCTTTCCAGAAAATGTGGCCGACTTCAAAACCGTTTAGTGCGCCATTTCCCTGTTCCAAATTGTACTGGAAAGCATCAATCAAACCCGACAGCATTTCTGTCCGCAAAGCTGAATACTCCACAAACAGCGGATTCGCCAGCACTACTTGATTGTCTCCCTCTGTTTTCACCAAAGAATAGTGCATCAACTCCGTCAAACCGGCCGCCCGAAAAGCCGATCGCACATTCCGAATTGCCGCGTATTCTGGTGACAGATAACCGGGTTCCGTTTTGCTGGGCAGAGTATCGCAGAAATTGTCATAACCGTGGAGTCTGGCAACTTCTTCAATTAAGTCAATTTCCCTTTCTAAATCTCGGTAGCGGTAAGGAGGAACAGTTATCGCAAACACCCGTTCTTTTTCTGTTGGAACAACTTCGCATCCCAAAGCTGTGAGAATGTTTTTCACCTCTTCCGGTTCCAGATATTTAGAACCGCCGGTTTGTCCTCTTTTCAACTGCCCCAAAACCAGATTTACTCGGTCTAAACGCAATTCGAGCGATCGCGAAAAACTCAAATCCTCGCCCGAACTCGCCGTTTTCTGCACCGTCGCAGTGCCTCCAGCCAACTCCAAAATTAGGGCAACAGCGCGGTTGCAAGCCGTCGCCAATGCCGCCTGATTCACCCCCCGTTCGTAGCGGATCGAAGCCTCGCTCCGCAAGCCTTGAGCGCGCGCAGAACGGCGAATCGTTGCCTGGTCAAAAATCGCTGCTTCCAAGACTAAATTTTGCGTTCCTTCGTGAACTTCCGTGTCTTCGCCGCCCATTACCCCAGCTAAGGCAACAGGTTTGTCGCTAGCAGTAATTAACAGATTTTGAGCTTGCAAATTGCGGTTTTGTCCGTCCAAAGTCTTGAAGGATTCGCCTGTTTTGGCAAAGCGGACGCCGATGCTGATATCTTGAGTACCCGTGAAAGATTGCAGGCGATCGCGATCGAAAGCGTGCAGCGGTTGTCCCCATTCCAGCAAAATGTAATTAGTCACGTCAACTACATTATTAATTGGCCGCACTCCGGCCGCCTGCAACCGCTGCTGCAACCAAGCTGGAGAAGCAGCAATTTTCACACCTTCAATTGCCGTGCCGATGTAAATCGGGCATCCCTGCAGTTCCGATATTTCTACTGCCAAAGCAGGACTTTCTTTGCCCTCAATCGCAACACCATTCGCTTCTGGAATTCTCAAACTCGCCCCAGTCAGCGCCGCAACTTCTCGCGCTACACCCACCATGCTCAAAGCGTCTGCCCGGTTGGCAGTTGCTGTCAAGTCTAAAATCACATCATCTAAACCCAAAAGTGGGCGAATATCGCTGCCCAATTCTGGATTTTCTAACTCGAAAATGTGAATCCCGGCTGACTCTTTAGATAGTCCCAATTCTGCCAGAGAGCAAATCATTCCTTCGGAAGGAACGCCCCGCAATTTAGCAGGTTTAATCTTTAAATCAATAGTCGGGAGAAAAGTGCCGACAACAGCGACAGGCACGTAAATGTCTGCCCTAGCGTTGGGTGCGCCGCAAACAATATTCAAAGCTTCTGAAGAGCCGACATCCACTTGACAAACTCTCAATTTGTCTGCATTCGGATGCTGTTCGCAGGCGATGATTTTGCCCAAAACTACGCCGCTTGCCCACGGGCGCCGATCTTCGATTTCTTCAACTTCAAAGCCTGCCATTGTCAGGGTTTCGGCTAATTCTTCCGGCGATATCGCCACATCCACCAATTCCCGGAGCCAGTTTAGAGAAATACGCATAATTTAGTCAGTAGTTAGTTGTCAGCGAGCTGTAGTTATTAGTCATTAGTCTGCGCCGGCCGGCTTCGACTGTGCAGTCCCAGAATTTATTGTGGAAAGCGTCTTATAACATACTAATTCAATTTTGTCAAGACTGTTAGGGTACACATCAGCAAAAACGAGTTATCTCCCCAAAGGTCGATGGCTACTGGCGGATGAGTAGCATTCTCATTCAGAGAATGAGGTATGCTAGAAACATCTAACAACGCAAAAAGCACTTAAGTTTAGAAAGACTTTACACAAAAAAGCACAACTTTAGCAAGTCTTTAAACTATCTTCAAGGATAATCAACGGAAAAAACTCACAGCAGCGAGATAATCAAAATAGGGAAAAGATATCGGCCTAAAAGACTTAGGTGCAATTCCAATTCGCAATCGGACGCACGGCCCGCCGAAAACTGATAGATTAGTATGTCTACCAGAAGCAGGAACAGGCAATTTGTGCAGTCGAGCGACGCTGACAAGATCAGAACAACATAGGCAAACTCAATCAATATGAGCTACTGCGTAAATCCGGGCTGTCCCCATCCTCAAAACCCTTCTGACTCTATTCTCCAGTGTCAGACGTGCGGTGCGCGGTTATTGCTGCGCGCTCGCTACCGAGTTATTGAACCGTTAGGACAAGGAGGTTTTGGAGCTACATTTCTGGCAAAAGACATCTCATTGCCCGGTCAACCGAGTTGTGTAGTCAAGCAACTGCGACCCAGTAGTTCGTCGCCGCGAGTTTTAGAAATGGCGCGGGAATTATTCAAGCGAGAGGCAAAAACCCTGGGTCAACTGGGCGACCACCCGCAAGTACCGAGGCTGCTAGACTATTTTGAAACGGAACAGCAATTTTACTTAGTTCAAGAGTATGTTAAAGGCTCGACTTTGAAACAAGAAGTCAAGCACTCAGGCCGTTTCAACGAATCGGATGTTAAAAATTTTCTATTAGAAATTCTGCCAGTAGTGCAATATATCCACAGCCAAGGAGTAATTCACCGAGACATCAAACCCGCAAATATTATTCGCCGAGTTCAAGACGGCCACTTAGTTCTGATTGATTTCGGAGCGGTAAAAGACCAAGTTAGCCAAACAATATTATTAGACCCCGCCGACCAAAGCGCCAACACGAAATTTTCAGTCGGCACATTTAGTTTTGCTCCCCCGGAACAAATGGCGCTGCGGCCGATATTTGCCAGCGACATCTACGCGGTGGGGATGACTTGCTTGTACTTGCTGACAGGAAAATCGCCCAAGGATTTAGATTTTGATGGAGTAACCGGCGAAATTGTGTGGCATCCCCATGTTCAGGTAAGCCCAAATTTTGCGCGGATCCTCGAAAAAATGCTGAAGCCGATGGTTGGCCACCGCTTCCAATCGGCAGCAGATGTCCTCAGAGCTCTCTCTGGCGAATTTGAAGACCCAAGTCTTGTCGATGGCTTGGCAACTCAATTCAACGGCTCTTCTCGTGCAGTTGAAGAACCGACAATATTTAATGACGAGGGTTCTTCGTGGTCACGGCCTCAGAGCAAAATTAATCAAGATTTACGATCGAACCACACCCGCGCTGGTAGAAGTTCCTTCAGCCAATCCGGGAACACGGGGATGCAGCCGAGAGTTTCCCGAACTCTGGCTGAGTCAGGCAGAACTTTCGGAACGGTTGGACATTCTAGCGGCAATTTAGCAGCGTCAAAGGTCTCGAAAGTTGCTCCTAAATGGGACACCAACAGCTTGCGAGCGGCATATTTTAAAGGCAAGCGCGATTTTGCTGACTGCGAACTGTCTGGCTTGCAACTGCAAAAATTGCAGTTAGCGGGAAGTAATTTTTATCAGGCTAGGTTGGTGAAGGCAAATTTGCAAGCAGCGGATTTGTCGGGGGCGAATTTGGGCCACGCCCGGTTAATTCAGGCGAATTTGCGAGATGCTAATTTGACTGAGGCTTATTGCAGCACTGCCAATTTTGAAGGCGCGGATTTCCGAGGTGCTGACTTGACGGGGGCTTATTTGACTAAGGCGAATTTGCGGGGAGCAAATTTGTGCGGGGCGAATCTTACCAACGCTACAGTTTCTGAGGAACAACTGGCAATGGCAAAGACCAATTGGCTTACTGTTAAGCCGGATGGTAAGCGGACTTTTGGATTTTAATAAGTCAGTTGTCAGTTGTCAGTTGTCAGTTGTTGGTTGTCAGTTGTCAGTTGTCCGTTGTCCGTTGTCCGTTGTCCGTTGTCCGTTGTCCGTAGGCAGTTGTCAGTTGTCATAAGTTAACAGTCAACAGTTAACAGTCAACAGTCAACAGTCAACAGTCAACAGTCCACACTCCACAGTCAACAGTCAACAGTCAACAGTCAACAGTCAACAGTCAACAGTCAACAGTCAACAGTCAACAGTCAACAGTC
>NZ_JAUBPT010000135.1:0-971 GCF_036700905.1 Microcoleus sp. S13_C3
CCCGCCCGTCCTTTTTGGACGGGCGGGACGCCCATCCCACTTTCAAGAGTGGAAGTTATTTAATTCTCATTCCTTACGCTGTTGTGGGGAGTATGGGTTGGGCCGGAGATCCCGCCATCAAGCTTAAATTTAAAGGGAAAATAGCTTATGGGGTCACAACCCAGAATATTTTTGGCCTAAACTGGGTTTTTTGCATAATTTCTCCACAAAAAAGGGAGAAAAGTCGTTTTCTTTTCCCCCAAGTTTTCCTTGTGCCTCAAGCGCGAGCTCAAAACTATTCCAAATTCGAGTCGGGGTAGTGATTGCGAATTTGTTCGGCTTCGGGACAATCGTCAGAAACTAGGGGTTCGCAGTTAGTTCGGGATACCGAAGCCAACTTCTGAGACACAGCTCCAATACTTTCGAGACGCACCATTTCTTCCCAGGAGCTGATTTCGTCTTCTTCGTCGGTTTCGTAGCGCAGCGTGACTAGATCCCCTTCAATATCTAGGATACGAGCGCGCTCTATCCAACGTTGCTGATCTCGAAGAAAAATAGAAACCTCACGACCATCACAACAGAGTTGATAGATTTTGCGCTGTAGCATTTGTCAGTTCTCCTGCGCAGTGTAACTTGCTTAAAATATGGTCTGTTTACCGTAACGTACTTTGGGTTTTACATCGGAAGGCACAGCCGTATGGACTGGCCAGTTTCACGTTTTCCGCAACTTTTGTACCGATGGGGGTTACCAAATTTGATTTTACCACCAAATCTATCTAGTACGCCATTTATCCAATTACAGGTTTTGCAGTCAGTGGCATCCCTCGTGAGAGGCATTTCCCAGGATAGATCGGAGCATTAGGACTTGACGACGGCACGTGATTAACAGCGACAATAACAACAGACTCTGCCTCAAAAATCTCGCTCTCTTTGGCCTCAAGTCCCCCAGAAACAAGAGTGTTTCGACGTTTGTTCGATCGCCCCCTAACGCC
>NZ_JAUBPT010000135.1:1071-21928 GCF_036700905.1 Microcoleus sp. S13_C3
GTCAAGGCTCAATCTCAAATCTCAAATCTCAAAGCGAAAGCTCTAAAGCGACACTCAAACAGCGACAATAAAAACAGGCTCTGCCTCAGAAATCTCGCTCTTTTCTACCTCAACTCCCCCAGAAACAAGAGTGTTTCGACTTTTGTTCTGGTTCCGAGTACCCTGTGTCAACTCAATCTAAAATCTAAAATCTAAAATCTAAAATCGATTGTTCGATCGCCCCCTAACGCCGTCAAGGCTCAATCTCAAATCTCAAATCTCAAAGCGAAAGCTCTAAAGCGACACTCAAACAGCGACAATAAAAACAGACTCTGCCTCAGATTTCTCGCTCTATTATGCCTCAACTCCCCCAGAAACCTCTTGTTTGGAAGTTATTTCTAGCCCCCAGTACCCCCTATGAACTCAATCTAAAATCTAAAATCTAAAATCTAAAATCGATTGACCGGAGTGTGATAAAAATCACTGACAGCAGGCAGCCCCTAAATGTAGAAAATGGTGGCGGCCAACAACTAGCTTCAAAACGGGCAGCGGAACCTGTGGCGGTTAAGCTAAAAGAATTGCGGTTCCGTTCAAAACAAATTGGAGTCATCGCTCGTGCGTATTAAGGAGGCTAATTGATGGTGTACGCAGAAAATTGGTCGCAGCCGTCTATCTTGGAACTAGCGCGATCGGGCAACTTTCAAGCCCTGAATTACTGGATTGACAGCTTGCTGCGCCCCGAAGGGATTTATGCCCGCGTCGAACAGGCTCAGGCCGGCTGCGTCCAAATCATCGTAGAATTCCAGCGCGAATTTGCGCCAGATACTACATTACTGGGGAGCACTCTCCGGGAAGGCTTAGTCAAATTTATTTGCCACCAACTCTGGAGACTCAACTCGCCAGCAGTAGAAGGAGTGCGAATTCACGCGCGCTTGGCTGGGGATGCAGACATTCTCTGGAAACAGTCAGTACGAATTGTCACTCCGGCAAACCGCCAGCGGCGGCGTTACCGTTCCCTACCGGTCGTCGATTGGGTTAAATTTAAAACGTATCGTTCTCTGCTGCTAGTGGGATCGGCACTTGCCTCATTTATTTTAGGGTGTTGGGTCAGCTACCACGAAGCTCTGACCCTGCAGTCAGTATCTCCCGTATCCGGCTACCAGCAAGCTGCTGTAATTTCGGGGCCGCCTCCAAAACGTGCGGATACGGTGCAAGCGGCCTTAGAAGTGGTACCAGTAGTACAGCAAAAGCAAGTTGCTAATCCTTACGACCCAACAGTAACGCTGATGTTCGGAGGAAATGTGAATCTATCGGATGCGCTCGGAGCATCTGCTGCCAACGATCACCAATGGGCTTTCGCCAATATGGACGAGTATCGGCAAGCAGATGTGGCGATGGTTAACCTAGAAAACTGCCTGACTCGCTCTACATTGGGCTCTGGCAAAAAACAATTAAATTTTAAAGCCGATCCAGAATCGGTGAAAGTATTAACCGCCGGAGGAGTGGATATTGTCAATCTGGCAAATAGCCGCGCTATGGATTACGAGGAACCGGGGCTGGTGGAGACTATGAATACTCTAGATAATAGTGGGATTCAACACCTGGGAGCCGGCAGAGATATTAAAGAAGCGAGGCGTCCAGATATTATTGAAGTTAAGGGTCAGCGGATTGCCTACCTCGGTTATTACGATGCCGAGCTTAACGTCGCCGACCAAGGGAAAGCGGGCACTAACCCCCGCCGCAACAATCGCGTGGCCGAGGATATTCGAGCTCTTAGGGGTCAGGTAGACTGGATTATTGTTAATTACCACTGGGGAGTCGAATTGGCAGATTATCCGGGGGACTGGCAGATTGATTTGGCTCGGTTCACGATCGACCAAGGAGCTGATTTGGTAGTGGGACACCATCCCCAGGTACTGCAAGGTGCAGAAATTTACAAGGGCCGCCCGATAGTTTACTCGCTGGGTAATTTTATATTCGGCCCGAATGCTCGGAGGGATTACGATACTGCAGTCCTGAAAGTATCGCTCAAAGACAGGAATATGAAGGTAGAGTTTCTGCCTGTGGAGGTGAAAAAGTTTCAGCCGAAGGTGGTGAAGGGAGCCGCAGCCGATCGCATCCTCAAACGCGTCGAGCAAATTTCTAGTATTTTCGATCGACCGATGCCATCTTCTGTAGTTCTCGAAGCCCTAGTCCAGCCAGGTTCGGCATCAAAAACTCCAAATTCTCCCTTGCCAGGAGCAGCCAAGAGCGGTACATACCAGCCCGGGCGAGGTTCCGGGGGAGCCTCCGGTGAACGCAATCAGCAAGGCCCCGGACAACCCAAACCTACTTTGATTTTGCCGGCTTTGCCGGCTGCGCCCCAACAGCCGGACAACTCCTCATTTTTCCCGAACGGGACGGGGCCTGCAATTGAATCAAACCCACCTCCGAATCAAAATTTGCCGCCGCGCATCTACCCCACTCAACCTCAAAATCCCAGCCGGGAACCAGATCCGTTTACAAAAGAGCCATTCATCAAAGAGCCGTTTATTTCGCCCCCATCTCCCAGTCAAGGAGAAGTGCCGAGTCCCCAAAGCTATCTTCCCCCCAGTCGGCCAGTATCTTTTGAAGTCGCACTCAAAGGGCAGCCGACCTCAGCGATCGTTCCAGCTACCAGCAGCAACCGCTCCAAGCAGCGGATCGCCCTGCCCCCTATAGCTAGGAGCATTGGTTAGCCGGTGGCGGCCGGAGCGAGGATGCCGGGGAGGATAGGGGCGGTAATGGGTGAACATCAACATACTAGCGACCAATTATTAACGATCGATTTACTGACAACCAATGATCAATGACCTACTACCGATGACAAATGTGTTTGCGATCGCGCTCAAGCAAAAGCAGTACAAAACCTATATCCTCTCCGACGAAACCGCTAACTCTACTCTAGAAGTTGTGCCGGAACGGGGCGGTATTGCCACTAGCTGGCTGGTTGAAGGCAAAGAAATCTTCTATTTGGACGCGGAACGGTTCGCCAATCCAGATCTAACTGTACGTGGCGGGATTCCCATCCTGTTTCCCATCTGCAGCAATCTCCCCGAGAATACTTACACGCACAAGGGAGTGGAGCGTAAGCTCAAACAGCACGGCTTTGCTCGAGACTTGCCTTGGACAATAGGCGAACAAGTTACGGATGGTTGCGCCGCCCTTACCCTGATTCTCGACAGCAGCGACAAGACGCTGGCTATTTATCCCTTTGATTTCCAACTAGCCTTCACTTATCAGATTAAAGGCAATTCTTTGGAAATTTTTCAGCGCTATACCAATCTGTCTGACGAACCCATGCCGTTTTCTAGTGGTTTGCATCCCTACTTTTTGGCGCCGGACAAATCTAAGCTCCGCTTTGAGATTCCGGGGATGCAGTACAGAGATCAGAACACCCATTCCAAGGGTTACTTCACCGGGGTTTTTGACGAGACGCTGGATGAAATTGATGTTTCCTTTGACGAGCTCACTGGTCTTGCTGCTACTGTCACTGACGCGGCGAGCGGCTTGCGGCTCACCCTCAGTTACAACTCCAGCTATGGGAAGTTGGTTTTCTGGATGGTGAAGGGCAAGGATTTTTACTGTTTGGAACCTTGGACTGCTCCTCGAAATGCCCTCAACACTGGCGAACACTTGATTTATTTGCAGCCGGGAGCGACTTGCGAGATGCTGGTTCGCATGACTGCAAATTTTATTTAACAAAACACTTGCTATTTCAAATGAGGGGTGCTACTATTAGAAATTGTGTGCGGTAACAATGTTTTCGCGGGTCGCTAGCTCAGCGGTAGAGCATTCGGCTTTTAACCGATTGGTCTCGGGTTCAAATCCCGGGCGACCCATAAAAAATTTGTGAGTTAAGAATTTTGAGTTTTGAGCTGAATGCTCGGAACTCAAAATTTTGTTTGTTGAACTTTTTAGTAAATCTGGAAAGATAGTGCGCGATCGGTGGCAAATTGTCTTAAGATTATCGTAAGAATTGAGCTTGTCCAAAATTCACTGCCCAAAAATCACAAATAATTAGGAGGAATATCTATGGCGCTTGTACCTATGCGATTGCTGCTCGACCACGCGGCTGAAAATGGTTACGGCCTACCGGCTTACAACGTCAACAACATGGAGCAAATCCAAGCGATCATGCGCGCTGCTGACGAAACCAACAGCCCTGTGATTCTGCAAGCTTCTCGCGGCGCTCGCTCCTACGCTGGCGAAAATTTCCTGCGCCACTTGATTTTGGCAGCAGTTGAAACCTATCCTCACATTCCCATTTCCATGCACCAAGACCACGGCAATGCCCCCGGCACTTGCTATTCTGCCATGCGCCAAGGTTTCACCAGCGTCATGATGGACGGTTCTCTGGAAGCGGATGCTAAGACTCCCGCTAGCTACGAGTACAACGTTCAAGTTACTCGCGATGTGGTGAATGTTGCTCATTCGATCGGCGTTAGCGTTGAAGGCGAACTGGGTTGCTTGGGTTCTCTGGAAACAGGGATGGGCGAAGCAGAAGACGGCCACGGCTTTGAAGGTGCGCTTTCTCACGATCAGTTGCTGACAGATCCTGAACAAGCTGTGGATTTCGTCGAGCAAACCGGCGTTGATGCTCTAGCAGTGGCGATCGGCACTTCTCACGGCGCTTACAAGTTCACTCGCAAGCCGACTGGCGAAATTTTGGCAATCAGCCGCATTGAAGAAATTCACCGCCGCTTGCCGAATACTCACTTGGTAATGCACGGTTCTTCTTCTGTGCCCCAAGAATTGTTGGAAATCATCAACAGCAACGGCGGCAAAATCCGCGAAACCTACGGCGTACCTGTGGAAGAAATCCAAAAGGGCATCAAGTGCGGCGTTCGCAAGATCAATATCGATACTGACAACCGTTTGGCGATTACCGCTGCGGTGCGCGAAGCTTTGTTTGCCAAGCCCGATGAGTTTGACCCCCGCCACTTCTTGAAGCCGTCGATCAAGTATATGCAGAAGGTTTGTAGCGATCGTTACAACTCTTTCGGTTGCGCCGGTCACGGTACAAAGATTAAGCAAGTATCTTTGGACGACTTTGCAGCTAAGTATGCTAAGGGCGAATTGAGCTCTTCTGCTAAGAAGACTGTGGCTGTTTAAGAATTTTAGGTTTTAGATTTTAGATTTGTCTGAAGTCTAAAGTTAGGATTGCCGGGTAGCTTTGAAGTTGCCCGGTTTTTGTTTTTGGACACAAACCCATAGAAGTGATATTGAAAACTGCGATCGCTATAGCAGTATCCCTACTTTTGCTTACAATGAAGCTAATGTTCGTGGGAAATTCAACGGTTTGAATCAAAGGTGAACGAATGGCAAAGGTTATTGCAGTTACAGAAGCTATTAAAAGCCTTGCTGAGGCTGAATCAAGGTTGAATTTGAGCCGAAATGAGGATGAGGCTTTTTTTACAGAGTGGCAAACCCAATTGCCAAGTCTCAGCGATTCTGAACAGACTGCTTTGGATACGCTACGACGCAGATTGCTATATCATAGGGCCGATAGAGAATTGTTAGAAGGGGCAGTGACTTTCCTGGTGGCATCACCTTTGTTAGAACTGGCGGGATTCTACGATCCACCTTTCAGGATGAAGGCTGAAGCTGCTATCGAAATTGCGATCGATGATGGGGAAGAAACCCTGCGCGGACGAATTGATATTTTGATTTTGCAGAATCAGCTTTGGGTAATGGTTTTGGAGTGTAAGAAGACTACGATTTCGACGCGATCGGCATTACCCCAAGCATTAGCATACATGATGGCAAATCCTGATTTGGATAAACCGAGATTTGGTATGTTGACGAATGGCGATGATGTGTTGTTTGTGAAACTCAAGGCTCAACCTACAGCCGAATACGGGTTATCGCGGGCATTTTCGATTTATACTGTGCGAAGTGAATTGCGATCGGCTTTTCAAGTCTTGAAGCATTTAGGGCAAGGCATCACTACCGTCTAAGTTACGGTGAAGGTATTGCTCATCGGCATAGAGACGTGCCATCTGCTACAAATCCTCGTCCATCACTTCATTGTTTTCCCGAATTTCTGTTTCAATTTCATCGGGAAAGGCTTCAGCATAAGCCCAAGCGTTAGCAATATCAGTAGCAGAGAGTAATCGATAGCTTGTGAGTAACTCGGCTTCACTATAGCCAAAGCGACGAGCTTCTACAAGTCCCCAAACGGTGATGCGAGTTCCAGCAATGCAGGCACTCCCGCCACAAACATCAGGCGTTTTTTCAATACCGCGCCAAGGAGTAATTTTACCTTGAGATAGGAGTTGAACGACTTGAGCTTTTTCGTCGTCAGAGAGTGCCAGCAGTTGAGGCTCTAATTCTTTTAGCGTCATGGCAAACAATGGAATTGCGACTACCGATCATTCTATCGAACCGATCGCCCCATTTACCCGATCGCCCATTGCCACTTCTCGTAATTTGGGTGAAGGGCGAGAATGCAAGCAAGGGTTGTATCAATTACACCGCCTGGGCGATCGCATATTGCCTCAGTACAGGTGAAATCGTGTAAAAATTTGCTTGTTGTTCAATCAAGCAGCGCCGCGATAGAGATTGCAGCGCATTTAGCAAATCTGAAGCCGGAATTATCTCATTTTCTAGCAATTTTGCCCGGTTGATTGGCTGGCTTTCTTTGGCTAACAAGGAGATTACTTGTTTTTCTAGTTCGGATAGGCGATCGAACTGCTGCTGTAAAACATCTTTCAAATCTTCCGGCAACAATATAGTATCATTTGGTAATAACTCTGTCACGCCTCCACCCAAGTCTTGAATCAGATTCGCCACGCTTTTTAACCATAGGGGGTTGCCTTGGTAACGATGAATGAGTGCTTCACTGTTGTCGCTTTCTTCTAACCCATAATCTCTGAGTATTTCCCGTCCGGCGGCGATGTCTAAACCTTTGACTTGTAAGGTGCGAATGGAAGTATTTTGGCTTTTAGCTTGAGTCACTTCTCTCGGTTGTTCCCAACCTATTAACAGAAAGCAGCTTTGATGGGATAATTTTTCTATTTGTTTGAATAAAGAGCGATATTCTTCGGATTCTGGTTTATATTTTCCTGCCAATTTGCCGCTACAGAAAAGGTTGTGAACGTCATCTAAGACTATTAAACAGCGATGGTTTTGTAAATACTTAATCAGCGGTAAGCGTTTTTGGTCTGTTGGGGATGAATCTTGTTTTTCTGACTGGCAAAAAAGCTGTATTAGGTTAGATTGAAATTTTTCTATGGTGGGGTATTCGTCTAGTGTGTACCAAACTGCGTACTCAAACTCGTCTTTAATTTGTTGTACGAGTTGTACTGCTAGGGTGGTTTTGCCGATACCGCTGATGCCGGTGAGGGTGAGGAGGCGGCTGTGTTGTTGTAGAATCCAGGTGGTGAGGGTGTGGAGTTCGGGGGTGCGATCGTAGAAATCGCCCAACTCCGGCATTTCGCTTAAATCTTGATGTAGAGTTTTAGTTTGTTTTGAGTTAGCTGTTTCCTGATTTGGTGGGTGTGAGTTTGGGATATTTGGCGGGTGTCTAGCTTCTCCACAATAATTAACGCAACTTATTTGCACACAGTCTTGTGCAAAATGCGAAACAATGGAGATTTGCAACCTCTCCATTGCCGAGCAAAAATTCTTTTTATTGACATCTTCCCCTAATTCTTCTGAAAGAATCCGCCATAATTCCGAACCCGCATTCCTAGCACTACTTTCAGAACAGTCAAAATCTTTGGCTATGTGCTTGTATGTCTCGCGTTCTAGAGTTCCCCGCAGTACCGCCTCTTGTAAATCATCAAGGTGTTGACCCGTTTTCTCGAAGACTATGCGATCGGCGAGTTTTAACGCTTCTTTTAGGTTCATCGGTTTAGGTAGACACCAGAATTTTGTGTATTATAGCTCACATTTCCGGCTTTTTAGTACATTTTTGGACAAAAATAGATTCAGTAGAATGAAAGTGTCGGCAAAATTGAACATTTTTTTATTAAAATACTTCGGATTTCTCAGAACTAGAGGAGAAGTAGTAAATAGTTAATTTAGAGATTAAACCCTTGCACTTTTCTATCTTAGATAGAGGGAACCCCGCGTAATAAAGGTTGAAAAAAACATGAATAATAGGGATTCGGTTGTCGGTTTAGGCTTGAGTATTGTCAGTATTTACTTAATTGGTGCAGTTCAGCTCATCTTGTGGATATTTTCTTCTAAATCTTTAAATCAGGAAGCTGCTGTAGCTGTGACACTTTTCATATTGAGTCCAGTTGGAGCGTTGTTATTTGAGCCTATCAGAAAAAAATTGGAGGTTTCGATTGATGACTTATTCACCAGCGCATACATCGACAAATCAATTTATAGGATTTTAATTTTTGGTCGTCCTGGAAGTGGTAAAACTACTTTTCTAGAAACCGCTTTTACATTTATAGATCCAGCAGATCCACGGAGACAATCAACTCCATACTTTAATTATCGTCGTTTCAAAGTTCTGCTACATAGACAAGAGTTACAGTTGGGTCAATATACTCACGTGGAAGTAGCGGATTACAAAGGGCAACAACCTAGCCAGGTAATAATTAACAATGCGGCCGACTTTTTTGGTACTGAAGGCAATCGGGTACTTAATGCCATTATATTCATTGTAGATCTTGTCCCTAGAATAACTGACGCACAGGGCAACCCCCTTAATGATGAATCTCTACTTGAATGGCTTAAGAGCGGAAATATGTTAGTAGATAAAATCAAAGAAAGGGTTCGAGAACACTACGAATACATTAATGAAGTATCATTACAATTACTCTTTTCAAGCTTACACAGCCCAAACTTGACAAGTGTTATATTCGTGATTAACAAAAAAGACTTAATTGAGAAATTGATTAATGATGGATATTTAAGAACCAGCAATTTTCGGGACTTCAGAGAGTATGCTAAACATCCTTTTGAGCGGATGATTCAAAACATTAATACAGCTTGCACTCAATTAGGGATAGAAGATTTCTCCAACAATGATTCTTGGGTTTTTACAGTCCGTGCAAGAAGTAGTGATGAGTTGCGCCCGTTAATCGTCCGTCTATTAAGAACAAGGAGTTAAATATGTCTGAAGAGAAACCGAAATATAGCGATATTGAAGATGGCATAGACTATCGAGTTATCAAGTCTTATGGACGTGCAACTAGAACCCCTATACGCAAATCCTTAATTTATGCCTTAGCTTTTGTTATAGTCATATTTTTAATGACAAGATGTGACGGAGGACAAGTTAGTGATTTAGAAACAAAGGTAACTAACTTAGAAACAAAGGTGACTAACTTAGAAACAAAGGTGACTAACGTAGAAACAAAGGTAACTAACTTAGAAACAAAGGTAACTAACTTAGAAACAAAGGTAACTAACTTAGAAACAAAGGTGAATAACGTAGAAACAAAGGAAAACAAAGGAGAATCTCCGAAAAGCAAAGGAGAATCTCAGAAAAACAACGCAGAATCTCAGCCATACTGATGATTCTACAAAGAGCGATCGTAGCAGAAAAAACAAAGGGCGATCGCCCTTTGGTTTGTCTGATGACCCCTCGCCCCATCACGCATCAAGATCGATCGCCCTCCATCTCATTCACCGCCAACAAACCCGACATATTCAGCACTTTTTCTGACCAAATCCTTCCCTCTTCTCCAACTCTCATTCGTTGTTCTGCATCCTCCCAAACCCTTGCCCAAGAATACTGCCAGCAAGCTAACTGAATCTGCAACTCAACTAACTCAGCAGCTATTTCTATCTCTGCATCTTGAGCAGTCCATTCAATAAACAGCTTACTTTCTTGCAGTAGACTTTCAATTATTTCGCCATTAGCTGCATTTTGATAGCGAGATTTAATTCGTGCCAAATTAGATGCTAAATTTCCCAAACGAATGGGTAGATCATCTCGCAAATAGCGTTCCTTTAAAGTATTCCCATCTCTCATAATCCTCCTAATAACTGTATGAGGATCGAGTTACGTCTCTTGATTAAAGGATGAACTCAATAAACTTCGTCATGGCTACCAATATCAATTAGAAGGATCTCTTCAACATCTGAATCTGAAGATTTTTTGAAATTGAAGACTATTCGACAGTCGTACTCTACAGTACAAGCCCAAGCACCAGATAGCTTACCTTTCAGCTTGTGGGTTTTAAGTGAGGGATGAAATGGATCATTTGCCAATAGTTCTAGTCGCTCAGCTATTTTTTCCTCCATTTCAGGTTCTTGGCGGATTAAGGATTTGAAAGCTCGTTTGAACGAAGAGGCTAAGACAAGAGTTCTCATCTTTTTAATTCTGCCATGATATCATTTACTGTGCCTCGGAATACTTGTTCATGCGAATACTCTTCATCGGCACGAACAATATTAAGAGCGATCTCATCTCTCCGTTTTTCCCTAAGTCGTCGTCCGATCAAATCGATGAGAGTGATCTGTTCGTCATCAGACATTTCTTCGACTAACTCTATAATGGCATCAAAGCTATAGGTTTTCATGGTTCTAAGCTTCGTAAGTCTACAATTATCAGTATAACAAATCACTGCACCCAAGCGATCGCCACTCGCACCAAATACCAAACACTGCGATGATTGTACAGAGTGCGATCGCACATAATCATCATCCCTAATTTGCGCTCCACCTCCCGCATCACTTCTCCACAAAGCATCCGGCTCAAATTCGTTATCTGCATCCAAGCACACAGTAGCATTGTCGCCCAATTCCACCCCAGCCAACCTCTAATTTGATTGTGTGGTTCGCCGTGACTTCTGAATCTTACCGATGATGCCACATAAAATATTTTTTCACTCTATTCAGTTAGCGATAAAAATTCAAGCAAACATAGCATCGCGGGGGCGAGCTTTGCCGCACTAAACTCGCTCCTAATATAAATATCTAACTAAATCCTTCCCTTAAACCTTCTGCTTTTTCCTTCGCGTCCTACCCTACGGGAACGGCTTCGCCGAACGCGTCTTCGCGGTTCATTTCTAACACAAATACTCAATCCAAGCCGGCAAAACCTCCGGCGAACCGTACCACTTCCCCGGAGAACGAGGCGAATGCCAAACCCCCTCCAACACCAAATTTTCGGCCCCATCCAAAACAGCAGCTTCCACCGGCGTAATTCCATCTCCCCAAGTTTCGCCTTTCCCCACAGTCAACTCGTAACTTTTATAAGCCAGCCAAGTCCCAAAACCGCGCTTGCCAAAAACAGCCTTCCCAGCAGCGCACACGTAGCGCACCTGCGGGTGAAAAGCCCCCGGATAGTGAATTTTGACAAAATCTAGATTTTTGCGCGTCCAGCGCTCTTGAGAGACGTGCGGCGTGCCTAAAGTGATTAAAGTATTCACATAAGGGTGAGCTTCCCACAAACCCGCGTCCTCAAGCACGTCGCCATGAATCGTGTAAGGCTTTTCGCCCAAATAGATGCGAGAAATCCAGCCGCCGGCGGAATGACCGACGAGATTGATCTGGGGAACGCCGTATTGCTGTAACATTTGTTTGACCGTGCGATCGAGCTGTCGCAAAATTGGCACCATCGACCGCCCGCCAAAAGTCGGCAACCAATCTCCCTTGCCCAGAGGCACTGTTACTGTTGGGAAACCTCGATCGACCAGAGACTTTTCTAATTCCCGATAGTCGGAAGCAGCAGCAAAATATCCTGGTAAAATCACGGTTGGTAATGGCATGGTCAATTTTAGATTTTAGATTTTAGATTTTAGATTTTGCGGCCGGAGTGCTACGATCTGTTTTTCAAGTTAAAAGACACTTGCCGAAGCATCCTTTGGATTGCTAACATCTGCCACTCGTTAAACCTTTTGCTTAGGGAATATCTACTTCTATGGCTCGCGAGCCGATTCAAACATGGTATTTTACCCTAGTTGTCGTTCACTTAGAAGACCGTTTTCTACTGGTACAAGAGCGCAAGTACGAGCAGCAGTGGTATCTCCCAGCAGGGCGAGTGGAAAAAGGGGAGACTTTGCTCGAAGCTGCTATGCGTAATACCTTTGAGGAAGCGGGCATTTCCATCATCGTTGAGGGAATTCTCCGGGTAGAGCACACAGTGATGCCTAGGGGTAATGTGCGCCTCCGAGTCATTTTTGTGGCTCGTCCACAAGATAAGACGCCGCCCAAGAGTAAGCCGGATGAGCATACTTTGTGCGCTGGCTGGTATTCTCTCAAGGAATTAGACCAGTTGTCTCTACGGGGAGAGGAAGTTCGGGAAATGTTTCAATATATGGCAAGCGGGGCTCCAATTTATCCCATCGACTTGCTCACCATCGAGGGAGCTCCTTTTAAAAATTACCGCTATCGCTGGTGAATCCATCGATTTTGGATTTTGGATTTTGGATTTTCGATTTGAGACTTCGGCGTGAGTGCGATCGCCCTTACGATTTTAGATTTACTTGCAGCGCAGTGAATCAGGGAGCAGGAACTTTAATTTACAATTTGTAGAATCGACCCTGACGCTAGTGTCGGGGGCTTGTACTCATTTTGGGGCGGGGCTACCGAGGGACTGCGGGCTGGGCTGACAGCCACTCGATCAGTTTTTTGATGGCGTAACCGAATTGGAAACGCCGATCCATCGAACTTGTCGATCGTGTTTAATAAATTTGGTTCAGTTTCGGGCCCATGAATTTTCATCAAGGTCGATCGGGCAACTGCGAGGGCGATCGTGCTAAAATTATACCTTTGAATTCCCAACCTCTCCTCATTAAAACGAATTTACACTCAATCACAACCACAACAATATAAATTACCAATCCCCCAATCACTCAATCTCGCAATCCCCCAATCTAAAATCTAAAATCTAAAATCTAAAATTTAAATGACTGACTCTTCCTCCCTAGCAAACACCCTTTCCGAACCGCTGCGCCAGCCTTTTTGGTGGGCAGCCCTAGCTTCTGTGGGCCTTCACGGCGTGCTCGGAGTAAGCGCCCCGACGCTCTCAAACATATTTTATGGTGGAAATTCCTCAAAAAATATCCCCGGTTCTGTCGGCTTAGTAGAACTAACTCCCGCAGAAGCCGGCCGCCTGCCACAAACCATACCACCGAAACCGTCTAATACGCGATTTACGCCATTTTCGATCGCACCAGTTCCCCTTCGGCCAGCGCCAAAGTTAGCCCCGCCCTTGCCCCCCGCACCTGATACCATCAACTTGCCCGCCATGCCGCCGGGAATGCCCCCGACTGGATTCTTTTCCCCTCTCCCTCCTTCCCCTCTCCCGCCCTTCACGGCCCCAACAGCCCCGCCACCTCCCAAAACTCCATCCCCAACAGTCAGAGCCCCCTCCCAGCCAATACCCACTTTCGTCCCACCCGTACCTCCCAGCGGTTTCCTTTTCCCACCATTACCAGGTAATTTCGATCGCAATATCCCGCCACCACCATCGCTGCCAGAAGCGCCCCCGCTTCCCGGCGGCGGCTCGGAAGATGAAGCAGAGGCGCTCAAAAAAATCATAGCCAGTAGAGGCGGACTCCCACTATTTCCAGACGGAGCTCCAGTCTTTACCCCGGAATTCCCAATTGGCAGGAATGTGGGACCCGATGGAGTACCAAAATTGACTCAAAAAGATCCCAATAAAAGGAATCTCATCGCAGAAACTCCCGAAGAAAGAATCAGGAGACAACAATTTGAAGAGGGACAGCGACAGCTAGGACAGTCCGGTCAACCGGGTTCAAACTTACCCACCGACAGAGAGACACTGCTGGCGGCTGGAGAGACCTATGTTGCTTTGTTTGATAAATTCAAAAAGGCTTATCCTGACTTGGAAACGACGGGCCCGACTTCTGTGCCTGTCCCTTATCCCGTAGCAGCTTGTTCGCAAAAACTCCAAGGAAGAGCAGTTTTTGGAGCAGTTGTCAGCCCTCAAGGCTTGCTCAAGGCCGAGCCACAGCCGATCGTCCCCACGGGTTACGGTATTCTCGATAATGCGGCTAAAATTGCGATTATTAGCCCTTCTCTAACATTTTCTGCAGCCAGCACGCACAAGCTTTACCAACTGACTGTCGAGTTTAAGTACGACGAAAAAGTTTGTAGTGGCATTCCTCTCACCCCAACCAGGCCCAACCCACCAGGCCAACCGCAGCCCGCGCCCAGACCAACAGGCCAGCCGCAGCCAGCGCCTACTGAAGTGAAACCGCAGTTTGAGAAGCCGCCGACCCCCTCCACCAAACCGCAGCCAGGGGCAAAACCGTCGCCGTCGGCACCCAAGCCCGCGGCTCAACCGTCGCCCTCGCCTGAACCGAAACCAGCCGCGGAACAGTCGCCTTCTCCTCAACCGCAACCCGGCCAAGAGTCCCCGCAGCCCGAAGCTGCGCCATCTCCGGCCCCGGAAGTGTCGCCCTCGCCCGAAGCTGCGCCATCTCCGGCCCCGGAAGTGTCGCCCTCGCCTGAAGCTGCCCCATCTCCAGCAGCCGAAGTGTCGCCATCTCCGGCCCCGGAAGTGTCACCATCGCCTGAAGCTGCCCCATCTCCGGCCACTACCGAAAATTAATTGGGCATCGGTAATTGGCAATCGGTATTGTAAAACTTCATTAAGTTTCTCGTCAAAGATAGTCAGGAGTAGTATATGCTGACTGATCAGAAGGATTTGGACTGCCCAAGCAACCGCTTTCAACGCGGCATGAATTTACGAGCCACACCTATCACTCATCCAGCTAGCCGATTGGCAAACACATCCACAGAGGTTTGTACAAAACCGCAGATGGTTTGTTAATTAATGCGCTCCGTGAATGGGTATTACACGATCGTGGCAAAAGCACTCCCAAAAGCATTGAGCAATGGGATAGGGATCTGCGTAGCTGGGCCAATGCGGGTCAATCCGCTCAAAGTAAAAGTGAAGGGGGAGGGGCCGAAGGCCTCCCATGTCATTTAATAGATGACTATACTTTTACCAGCTATGGGAATGGGTAATATCTGACATCTTGCAGCAATATCAATAAGAGGATTTTTCGTGGGGTCGGGCGGGTTTATAGATCCTATTTGCAAGCTTTAAGGCTGTTGGCGAACCCGCCCCTACGGCTAATTGAGAATGGTGCAATATCTCAGTAATATCCAATATGCTTGCTTCACTGTTGTGAGTTAGTAGTTAGTAGGGTGCGTCAGCTTGAATATTTGTTGCTTCTCCAACTAATTTCAACTTGCTGACGCACCTTACTTTCTCCACTAAGAATCAAGTTGTTTTTCGTTTGCCAAACCCGGCTTTGGACGATTGAAATTTTGACTACAAAGCTTATTACCTATTCCCCTTAACCTCTCAATTGTATTCAACTTTATACATTTGAAATAAGTCGCCACTTTGCTTTTTTACTACCTTAGCGCCCGCAGCTTTAATCATTTTTTCCCAATCTTCTATTGTCTCTAAAAATACTTCGCCGGCTCGATAAGTTTCCAAAATTGCCCAATCTTCTGCTAAAGGAGCATTGGGGTTGAGGACATCAAAAACAAAATGACCACCCGGTTTTAGTACCCGCTTTACTTCTCCCATGACAATACTCCAATAGTCTATGGGATAGTAACAGCTAAAGCCTGTAGCGAGGCATAAATCGAACTGAGCCTCCTCGTAATTTAACTGGTGAGCGGGGGCCCATTCTACGCCTTTGAACAGCTTAGAATTGAGCTGAGGGCCGCGAGCGTTCAAGGCGTCTCGCGCTGCGCTGCTGATTTCTTGACCGTAAAAATATGCCTCCCACTCGCGCCAAGGGTAGATGAGAAAGCTGACTCCGCAGCCAATGTCTAAACAGCGCTGATTTTTTTGAGGTTTGGCAATTTTCCAGAAGGGAGAAACTGTTTTTGCTTGGAGAGTTCCTGCAACTGATTCTAGGAAAATCGGCATTGCTTCGACTTCTTCGGGTAAGGCGAAAGCTTCTCCTCGGTATTCGCGATCGAATCGAGAAGCGACTTGCGACAGTAAGACTTGCCAGCTATCTGATTTTCCTTTAGCAAACCAAGTCTGCTCCTTACCCGCTACTGGGCGATCGGACTTTTTAGACATTCTTGAATTACCTTTTAGAAGCTTTGAGAGCTTTTGTAAAGTTTTGGCGGTAAGGCTTATTAAAAATTAACGCGGGCCAGAGCAGGGACAGCTTCAGGCGATTTGTAAAACTTCTGTCGAAGTTAGTGCGATTGAAACCATTCCAAAATTTCCAAATACCGCCGCCGTAAGCGGCTAGCAACACCAATCCAATTAACGGTTCCATCAAATAACCCCCTAAGCGACTGATTGGATTTTGAGTCAGCGAGCCTGCATCGCTACCCTTAATCTATCATTTATCAGACGCCAAGGCGCACCGATAGTCGTAGTAATTCCACCTTCAGAAAGAGAGTTCAAAATCCCCGCTGGCGAGAAACTTAAAAATAACACCCCCGAAATAGCTTTCACTGAGCAAGCCAGAAGGGACTTCTGCCAAAAGCCGATGATTCTGAGGGCTTATACCATTGAAGAATTGAAGAATTGAAGAATTGAAGAATTAAAGAATGGGGAATGACTGATGAGATAAGGGTTTCGAGTACGGGCCTACAGTTGCATTCTGTTTTTTAACTGATATTACCCAACATCCCCTACAAATCCGAGCTCGACCGGGGGATTGGTGCGATGCCGCAAGTTCTAATTCGGTTGAAATCGGTTGCTGTTGGGGGACGGCCTGGCCGAACGGGATTTCACAGACGTGTCACTACTCAAAGATAATTAACTAAGAACTGATAGCTCGCGGCCGACGAATTACAGCAGGCAAACTTTTTCTAGCGGACAATAGCGGTAGAGAGCTTTTTAAGCAAGGAGGATTTTATGCGTGCAGTGCTGATGGCTGGGGGATCGGGAACGAGGCTCAGACCCCTGACGTGCGATTTGCCCAAACCGATGGTGCCGATTCTGAATCGCCCGATCGCAGAACACATTATTAATTTGCTAAAAAGGCATCAGATTACGGAAATTATTGCGACGCTGCACTACCTTCCCGATGTCATGCGCGAATATTTTACTGACGGGACAGAGTTTGGCGTTCAAATGACTTACGCTGTGGAGGAAGACCAACCGCTGGGTACGGCTGGTTGCGTCAAAAATATTGCTGAACTGCTCGATCGCACTTTTCTGGTCATCAGCGGCGACAGCATCACAGACTTCGACTTAACGGCAGCGATCAAATTTCACCGCAGCCAGCAATCCAAAGCCACGTTAATTTTAACTCGCGTTCCCAACCCGATGGAATTCGGGGTCGTGATTACCGAGGAAAATTACCGCATCAGTCGCTTTCTGGAAAAGCCTTCTAGCAGCGAAATTTTCTCCGATACTATCAATACCGGCATTTATATTTTAGAACCCGAAGTCTTGGATTACCTGCCGACACATCAGGAGTGCGACTTCTCGAAAGACTTGTTTCCCCTGCTACTGGAAAAAAACGAGCCGATGTACGGGTACATCGCCGAGGGTTACTGGTGCGATGTCGGCCAGCTAGATGTTTACCGGGAAGCTCAGTACGACGCGCTGCGGGGAAAGGTCAAACTGGATTTGAGCTACTACAACGAAGTTCGATCGGGACTTTGGGTAGGTCAGAATACTTTTATTGACGATAGCGCGATCGTCGAAGTACCGGTCATGATCGGCAACAATTGCCGAATTGGAGCCCGAGTTAAACTCGATGCAGGTACTGTGATCGGAGATAACGTGACAGTCGGGGCCGATGCCAACCTCAAACGTCCCATCGTCTGGAACGGAGCAATTGTCGGCGAAGACGCTCATCTTAGGGCCTGCGTGATTTGCCGGAGTACGCGCGTAGACAGGCGCGCTCACGTCCTCGAAGGTGCTGTCGTCGGTTCAATGTCGATCGTGGGAGAAGAAGCACAAGTGGGGCCAAGCGTGCGCGTCTGGCCGAGCAAAAATATTGAATCCGGCGCTCTGTTAAATCAAAATTTAATTTGGGGAGAACAAGCTAAGCGGAATTTGTTCGGTCAGCGTGGCGTTCAAGGACTGGCAAATGTGGATGTTACCCCGGAATTTGCAGTAAAATTGGGCGCGGCTTATGGCTCGACTTTGAAACCCGGGACTGCGGTATCGGTTTCTCGTGACCAGCGGAGCATTTCGCGGATGGTTTCGAGGTCTTTGATTGCGGGTTTGATGTCGGTGGGAATTAATGTGATCAATTTGGAATCGACGGCAATTCCGATCGCGCGCACGGTTTCGTCTACGATATCAATTGCCGGCGGCATTCACGTTCGCATTTCGCCCGATCGCTCCGACCACATTTTAATTGAATTCTTCGATATCAAAGGCATCAATATTACTAAAGGAGCTGAGAAGAAAATCGAGGGGGCTTATTTTAAGGAAGATTTGCGGCGAGCTCTAATTCCCGAAATTGGAGAGATGACGTACTTTAACCAAGCTCTTGATGTTTACAACCGCATTTTTGAGCGGCAGATGAATGTTGAGGCAATACGCTACAGCAATTCTAAGGTGGTAATCGATTACGTTTACGCGGTTTCAGGAGCAATTCTGCCCCAAATGCTCGCCAAGTTCGGCTGCGATGCGGTGGTTCTCAATGCCAGTCTCAAGCAGACTTCTCTAAGCAACGGGGAACGGGAATATTTGCTTGACCAACTCGGCCGGGTGGTGAAAGCACTCAGCGCTAATTTTGGAGTGCAGGTATCGGCTAACGGCGAACAGCTCATTTTGGTAGATGAGTCTGGGATAGCGATTCGTGGGGAAATGCTGACGGCGTTGATGGTAAATTTGATGCTGACTTCTCATCCCAAAGGTACAGTAGTAGTGCCGGTTCATGCGTCTTCTGCGGTGGAGGCGATCGCCCGACGCTATCAAAGCAAGGTAATCCGCACGAAGGCGAACCCAACTGCTTTGATGGAAGCCGCTAACAGGAACCCGAATGTGGTTTTGGGCGGCAGCGGCCTTATGGGTTTTATTTTCCCGCAGTTGCATCCCGGATTTGACGGAATGTTCTGCATTGCTAAAGTGATAGAAATGATGACGATTCAGGAGCGATCGCTCGGACAGATCAAGGCGGAACTTCCCCGCATCACCCACCGCAGTTACAGCGTCCGCTGTCCTTGGACTATCAAGGGTTCGCTGATGCGACATTTAGTAGAAACTCATTCGCCCGATCGTTTAGAATTATTAGATGGAGTGAAGATTTTTAACTACAGCGACGACAATTGGGTATTAGTTTTACCCGATGCTAGTGAACCGACCGTTCATATCTTCGCCAACAGTGAGGATCGAGATTGGGTATCTGAAACGTTGAAGGAGTACCGCGCCCTCGTTCACGATTTTGTCAGTCAAGCCGAGGCGGCGGTTCTCCAAGATAAATTTGGTAACGTGTAATCGGGAATTGGGCATTGGCCAAACAGGGCATTGGGCATTGGCAATGGGGAATTGGTAATGCAAAAGTAAAAAAATAAAATGCGTTATTTTAAGTTTTACCTTTTTACTTGAAAGTTCATGCCCAATTCCCAATCCCGAATTCCCTGTTTGGTCAATTCCCAATTCCCGATGCCCAATTCCCGATGCCCAATTCCCAATGCCCAATTCCCAATTACGCACAGAGAACAGATGAATAGCTGCATTTTGATGGCGGAAATAATTCAACAACCGCAACTCCGTTATACTCCTGACAATCAACTTCAAATCGCTGAGATGCTGGTGCAGTTTCCAGGCCCAAAACCTGAAGATCCGCCCGAACATTTGAAAGTGATAGGATGGGGAAATTTTGCTCAAGAAATTCACGAAAAATATCACGAGGGCGATCGCGTGATTATTGAGGGACGGCTGAGCATGAATACGATCGAAAGAGATGGTATCAAAGAAAAGCGCGCTGAACTGACAGCTCAAAGGATTTACAGTGTCGGGGCTGATGCAATGAGTTCGACTCCCCCAACTAGAACCGCCCCCGAACCGGCTCAAATTCGCGACACCGCCCCGGCTAATGTGCCAAGCAATGTAGTACCTTTAGGTTCGCGTAACCGCAGTTCAAACAGCGCTCCAAGCGGCGCTAACCGCACGTCTAGTTCGGATTGGAACTCGCATCAGTCTTCAAATTCTGAGTCCGATCGCCAGTCGGGTTCGTCTAACGAACCGGAAAATCCCGATTACGATCCGATTCCATTTTAAAAATTAGGGTGCATCACTTTACAACTCGACTGTTGGATCGAAAGTGACGCACCTTAATTTAAGAGCGATCGCACTTCAGGAAAAAAAGGGCGATCCTCTTCGAGGGCTGCGCTAACAAACTTGGCCCAACTACGAGCTCTCATTGCAAATTTTACAGCTCGATCGTCACAACTTTTTTCTTGCTTTTTTCGTCGCGCAGCACGACGGTATTGTAGGGTGATGTATCCGTCCCCAGCGGAATTGGCAGCTTAAAGCTGCTGCTCTTATGCTTAACTTCGCCTAAATCTATGCTTTTCGTTATATTGCCATCTGTTGCCAGATAAGCGCTAAGTTCGCCTTTATAATCTTCAATCAAAAAGTCTCTGAAGAAAAGGACTTCCCCAGGACCATCGACATCGATAGCAAGGATGACCGTACCGCTAAACGTTGCGCCTTTTTCTTCTTCATCAACCGTCGCCATTTTAATTTCCGAGGGGTCTTGACCGGACATATCTGGCATAAATTTTTTCTCCTGAGCAAAGCGCAATAATTAACAAGAAGCTTACCTGATGCTAGGGGCGATCGCAAAACTCTTAGGACGTATTTCTGCATCGGTCTTGCTTCTATCTAAGGTTAGAGAAGCCCGCGATCGCGCATTGTACCACCAATTATCTCAATTCTTGAATCAGTAAGGAATGAGAATTAAATAACTTCCACTCTTGAAAGTGGGATGGGCGTCCCGCCCGTCCTTTTTGGACGGGCGGGACG
>NZ_JAUBPT010000136.1:0-21898 GCF_036700905.1 Microcoleus sp. S13_C3
TGTTCCATACTTAGAAAGGAGACGACAATTATTTATCAATACACTGTTTGGTTATTTTGTCAATGCGTAAGTCCTATAGAATTAATCTACTTTAAAAGCGGATAATACAGTTCTCCTGTTGAGTTGATATAACCGGCCCTCTCGCCCGCTAAATCCCCCGTTCCCATAAATACATCAACTCTCCCCGCGCCTTTGATTGCGCCGCCAGTATCCTGATCCAAAACGTACCGATTCACGGCATTTTGTTCGAGTTGTCCTGCCGCATTCGGATAAGGGAGTTTTGTACTAATTAATGCTAGTGCGCCGGGGGGCATTAAGGCTTTGTCGGTGGCGATCGACCTTTCGGCAGTTACTGGCACTCCAATGCTTCCTGTGGCTGGAACTCCATTAGTATCCCGGAAGAATACAAAGCTTTCATTTTTCGGCAAATATTTGTTCATCTCTGCGGGAAAGTTGGTGAAATATTCCTTTAGTTTCGGCAAATTTAACTCTTCTAAAGTAAACTTTCCGTCTTTAACTAATTCTCGCCCGACTCCTGTATAATTGTGACTGGTTTTGCCTGCAAAACCGACGGTCATCACGCTACCATCTGTTAGCTGCAATCTCGCAGAACCTTGGACGTGTACGAGAAATGCTTGGAATCGATCGCGCAACCAAACTAATTCTAATCCTCGCAGCAATCCTTTACTTGCCTGCAAAGCATCTGCGCCTTCTAATTGCAATCTTGTCGGGTGAGGTTTCGGCCAAGATGCCATGTTTGGCGGCATCCGGTACAGGGGATAACGGTATTCGGAATTCGGCGTGCGAGATGCTGCGTAAGTCGGCTCGAAATAACCTGTAAATGCGACTGTTCCTTTGCCATCTTTGCCCGTGGATTTGTAAAATACAAACTCGCGCTTGACAGATTCCTGAAGTTGTGATGGGGTTGTGGAACTGACAACTAATTGGCGGAATCGATCGAGGGAACGGCGGACTCGATCGCGCGTAACTCCTGCGACTGGATAGCGGCTGTAAGCGCTGGCGGCGGCTGATGTATTGAGATAGCGGAGGCTGTGGTCGATCGACTTTAAAAGCAATTCTTTATCTCCGGGTTTGCCATTTTCGCCCCAGATTTGAGCGTCAAAGGCGATCGACTCCAACTCACTCGCTTGTAATTGATTTACACTCATTGGTTGCAGCGACGGAACTGCAACGGCGGGCACCGAAAAAGCGATCGCCAAAACGCAACAGGCGATGGCTAATAGCTGATAGCGAAAAATCTTGCTCAATTTCCAATCTTCCCTACTCAATTGAGAATTTTCCTTATTCATCGTATCGTTCGACGCTAGAAGTAAATATCGGTTCTACGCGAATTGCGAGAACGCTGGTAGGCCGAACTACCATGTATTCGCCTTGAATATTTTTAATCGGGACATTAAGAAATTCTCTTGAATCTTGTTTCGGCACCAGCGTACTGCTGTACCACTTTTGAAAATCTTGCAGCGTTGCGAAACGCACTTCTTCGCGATGGCCGCCTTCAAGCAGCAGGTGCACGGAATATTCGCTGGGTGTTCTAGGCATAGCAGATGGGGAGAGTTGTTGGAGGACTATCTAAAATCTCAAATCTAAAATTGATGTGGTCGCCCTCAAGCAACAGGTGCAAGGAATATTCGCACTTGTGTTCTAGGCATATCTGTATTTTAGTTTTTTGATTTTAAGCTTTTGGAACGATTCCATATTTTACATCTTCCTCGGCGCATTCCCTCATCTAGTAGGTTGGGTTGAGGGAGGGGGAGAGACGGGAGAGTGGGAGAGGGGGGGAGTGGGAGAGGGGGGGAGTGGGAGAGGGGGAGAGTGGGAGAGGGGGAGAAGGGGAGAGTGGGAGAGGGGGAGAGTGGGAGAGGGGGAGAGTGGGAGAGGGGGAGAGTGGGAGAGGGGGAGAGTGGGAGAGGGGGAGAGTTGTTGGAGGAAAATCTCAATCTAAAATCTAAAATCTAAAATCTAAAATCGATAGAGTTGGAGAGGGGGAAAATCTCAATCTAAAATCTAAAATCCAAAATCTTAAATCGATTGACGGCGGCCCCCATCTGCGGCTACGCTGTGAAATTAAGGCTGCTTTGCTCGAAGAGAAAGCAGCCTGCGTCGCTCAAAAATCTAGTTGCACTGCCCAAAGCTGCTACCAACAGCAATGGACAGCTAACCGCCAAACTGAGCTAACCAGTCTGGAGGCTAATGGAGAATTTTAACACTCTCTGTAGCCGCCCTGCTCTGTGTTAACGTGCGGGGCGGCTGGGTTTTTGGGTTTTCCTAGAAAACCAAAAACCAGGAGACCATATTATGTCACAGGAATTCGTACCTGACGATAACTTGTCCGCGCGTCCAAATGACGCCTCAGCAGTATCGGAACAGGAAGTCGTGCGGATAACGGTTGTCGGTTCCCGCGCAGCCGTGTTAGAAACCATCCACACCTTGTACCGACTGGGATTTGCCGCCGTCGGGGATTGGAGTCCGCCCCAGCGAGGTGCAAAGCCGGGACAAGTTATAAGCGTACTCATTCGCCGATCGCGCAAAGCCTAAAAATAGGCTGAAATACGCTAGGGACACGACACCGTGCCTTTCGTCGTGTCAACAAACACGTTAAACCCGCAGTCCGACAGGGGGTTGAAACCCCTGCCTCAAAACTCAAGTCCTCGCTATGAGGACTCAGAAGAAGACTTTTAAACTCATTAGTCCTCTTGAGAGGACTTTAGCTATTAGACAGGGAATTCATTCCCTGGCGGACTGACGGGCGCGTGGGAGGACTGGCGGACGATGGGCTTAAGTTGACACGCTTTGCACAAGGTATTGCCGTGTCCTCCATCGCCGCGGCTACATGGCTATATCTACGATTGTCACATCCTCCGAGGGCGAGGGCGGGACGCCCTCGCCCGTGCTACGGGAAATTTCATCATCCAACCCCGTTAATTTTATCCGTTCCCCACAGTCAGGACACGCCTTGGCCGAAGTCTCTACAATGATTAATCTGGCGGAATACAGGGATTGTGTATTTTAGAACACGATTTGACCGCAACACTTAAAATAGTCTTGATTTACCGATCGACTCCACCCTTTTCTCATCAATATTTCTGGTTAGCTGGGGGTGTCTGTGGGCCGGAGTTCCGAGGTTCTGCTTCCAAAAGGCTGATAATGGTGCACAATTTCAAATTAACAACAAAACTTGCACTATTTTGAGTAAGCTTTGGGGGGAACAGCTTAGAAAGCCTGTTTCTAAGACTGATGCAAAATATCAAATTAATCCTCCACCTTGTCCAATTACTAATTACGAACCTATGCCCCGTCGTCAAGACTTAAAAAAGATTCTTCTTATTGGTTCCGGCCCAATTGTTATCGGTCAAGCGTGCGAATTTGACTATTCAGGAACACAAGCTTGCAAAGCTTTGCGAGAAGAAGGTTTTGAAGTAGTGTTGGTGAATTCCAACCCGGCAACGATTATGACCGATCCGGAAACTGCCGATCGCATTTACATCGAACCTCTAACGCCGGCCATCCTCGAACAAATCATTGCTAAAGAAAGACCTCAAGCAATTTTACCGACTATGGGCGGTCAAACGGCGCTAAATTTAGCAGTTGCCGTCGCTAAAAATGGCGTTTTAGAAAAATACAACGTCGAGTTGATTGGTGCTAAATTGCCAGCAATTGAAATGGCAGAAGATCGGCTATTATTTAAGGAAGCGATGGCGCGAATTGGGGTCGCCGTTTGCCCTTCGGGAATTGCCAACACTCTCGAAGAAGCCAAAGCAATTGGTCACCAAATCGGCAGTTATCCCTTAATTATTCGTCCTGCTTTTACAATGGGCGGCACGGGAGGCGGCATTTCTTACAATCAAGAAGAATTTGAAGAAATGGCACAAGGTGGGATTGACGCCAGTCCAGTATCGCAAATTTTGATCGAACAATCTTTGATTGGTTGGAAAGAGTACGAACTGGAAGTAATGCGGGATTTGGCAGATAATGTAGTGATTATTTGTTCGATCGAGAATCTCGACCCGATGGGCGTCCACACCGGCGATTCGATCACCGTCGCCCCGGCGCAAACTCTCACAGACAAAGAATATCAGCGCCTGCGAGATGCTTCGGTGAAAATTATTCGCGAAATCGGAGTTGAAACCGGCGGTTCCAATATTCAATTTGCTGTCAATCCTGTCAACGGAGATTTCATCGTTATTGAAATGAACCCTAGGGTTTCCCGTTCCTCCGCCTTGGCCTCGAAAGCAACTGGTTTCCCTATTGCTAAAATGGCGGCAAAATTAGCGGTAGGTTACAGCCTCGACGAAATTTCCAACGATATTACCAAGAAAACTCCGGCGTCTTTTGAGCCGACAATTGACTACGTGGTGACGAAGATTCCCCGATTTGCCTTTGAAAAGTTCCCCGGTTCCGAACCGACTCTGACAACGCAAATGAAGTCAGTTGGGGAGGTAATGGCGATCGGGCGCAGCTTCAATGAATCCTTCCAAAAAGCCCTGCGGGGATTGGAAACAGGCCGCGCGGGTTTCGGGTGCGACAAACCGGAAAAGTTGCCGAGTTTGGAACAAATTCGCGCCGGATTGCGGACGCCAAATCCCGATCGCATTTTTACAGTTCGCCACGCGATGATGATGGGAATGTCGGTGGAAGATATCTTCGAGTTCACAGCAATCGATCCTTGGTTTTTGGATAAAATGCAGGAATTGCTGGAAACCGAGAAGTTCTTGAAACGAACGCGGTTGGAACAGTTGACAAAAGAGACAATGTTTGAAGTAAAGCAGTTGGGTTTTAGCGATCGCCAAATTGCTTACGCCACCAAAACATCGGAAGATCAAGTCCGCGCTTACCGCAAACAGTTAGGCGTAATTCCGATTTACAAAACCGTCGATACCTGTGCCGCTGAATTTGAAGCGTTTACACCCTATTATTATTCCACCTACGAAGCGGGTGCGGCTATTTGGGAATTGGGCGATGAAGAAAAGAAAGTTTCGCCTGTAGGCCACAGTCTGGCGCCGGAGTCGGAAGTTTTGCCTTCTACCAAACGAAAAGTGATGATTTTAGGTGGCGGGCCGAACCGGATCGGACAGGGAATTGAGTTTGATTACTGCTGCTGTCACGCTTCCTATTCCCTAGGAGAAGATGGCTTTGAGACAATTATGGTCAACTCGAACCCGGAGACGGTTTCGACGGATTATGATACGAGCGATCGCCTGTATTTTGAACCGCTGACAAAAGAAGATGTTCTCAACATCATCGAAGCCGAAAATCCCGAAGGAATAATTATTCAGTTTGGCGGACAAACCCCGCTGAAATTAGCGCTTCCTTTACAAAAAGCTCTGGAAAATCACCCCGATGTACAAACAAAAATCTGGGGAACTTCGCCGGATTCCATTGATACTGCTGAAGACAGGGAGCGATTTGAAAAGATTCTGCGGAAATTGGATATTCAGCAAGCTGCTAACGGTTTAGCCCGTAGTTTTGAGGATGCTTTAATAGTAGCTCAACGCATCGGTTATCCGGTAGTGGTGCGACCGAGTTACGTATTAGGCGGGCGAGCAATGGAAATTGTTTATTCCGATACGGAATTGGAACGTTACATGACCTATGCCGTGCTAGTAGAACCGGAACATCCGATTTTAATTGATAAGTTTTTGGAGAATGCGATCGAGGTGGATGTCGATGCGATCGCCGATCTTACTGGCAATGTGACGATCGGCGGTATTATGGAGCACATCGAGGAAGCGGGAATCCACTCCGGCGACTCTGCTTGTTCTATCCCTTACCAAACGCTTTCTGATGCAGCTTTGGCGACAATCCGCCGCTGGACTGTAGAATTAGCAAAATCCCTGAAAGTAATCGGGTTGATGAATATTCAATTTGCCGTTCAAGGGGAAGAAGTTTTCATTTTGGAAGCTAACCCGCGCGCTTCTCGAACAGTGCCTTTTGTCTCCAAGGCGATCGGAGTTCCCTTAGCAAAAATGGCATCGCGAGTCATGTCTGGCAAAACTCTAGAAGCTTTGGGTTTTACTCAAGAGATTATACCCACTCATGTTTCGGTAAAAGAAGCTGTATTGCCCTTTGCTAAGTTTCCGGGAACTGATACTTTGTTAGGGCCAGAAATGCGATCGACCGGCGAAGTCATGGGAATTGACACCGATTTTGGCAAAGCCTTTGCCAAAGCTCAATTAGGTGCTGGACAAATGATGCCGCTGTTGGGAACTGTGCTGGTTTCGATGCGCGATCGGGACAAACTAGCAGTTGTACCCGTTGTCAAGGAATTCTTAGAATTGGGTTTCAGAGTAGTCGCAACTCACGGAACACGCAAAGTTTTGCGAGAGCAAGGTTTAGAGGTAGATTTGGAATTGAAACTGCACGAAGGGCGGCCGAATTTGTTGGATTCGATCAAAAATGAGAAAATTCAACTAATTATCACCACACCTTCCGGCGAAGAATCCCGCGCCGACGGCATCTTTATCCGCCGCACAGCTTTGACTTACAAAATCCCGATTATTACCACAATAGCCGGTGCCAAAGCGACAGCAGCGGGAATTCGATCGCTCAAATCGCACCCGATGGAAGTAAAAGCAATTCAAGACTATTACCCGCAAGCCTAGAGGCCGCACCACCCTATGTTTAGGGTGTGCAGGGCGCACTATTAGTGTCAACTGAAGCTTTTAGTCCGCCATTCCTCCCGCTGACCCCAGAACTGTTTCATTCTCAGAAAAAGCAGGGTTTTGTGGGGGCAGTGCCAAGAGTGCCCGCCAGGGCTGTTTCATTCTCAGAAAAAGCAGGGTTTTGTAGGGGCGGTACCCCCGTGCCCGCCCCCCACGGACGATGAAATCGGTGTTTCAAATATCGGGGCAACCGGGCGTGGGATTGCCCCTACAAGAGAATGAAACCGCCCTGCCGTGCCCGCCCAGCCCATAGACGAGCAGGTCGAGGTTTAAGACATCGGGGCAACCGGGCGTGGGATTGCCCCTACAAGAGAATGAAACCGCCCTCCCGCTCACCGGGCACTCCGCCAGGGAATGAATTCCCTGTCTTATAGCGAAAGTCCTCTCGAAGAGGACTGAAGAACTCATTAGTCCTGATAGCGAGGACTTTCGCTTTGAGGCACGGGTTTCAACAAGAGCCGGATTGAGGGTTTAACGTTAAGTTGACACCAATGGCCGCGCACCTTACCCTAAACATAAGGTGTCGCCACCAAAACCTAATCTGCATCGGAATCCAAAACTCCGCTAGACAGCATCAACCTCGGCCAAACTAACAAGAAAAAACCCATCCAAGCTAATAAAGGAATCGCGACTAAAACCGTTATCCAAATAGTTTTTAACAAAAACCAACTACCGGAAATCAGACTCGTGCCTGTCAAAAGAATCGACCAAGGTTGGCACCACCAAGGTTTGTAACTCCAAGGACTAATAGCTTTTTGATCAGAAAGTTTTTTATCAGAAAGAGATTTCATATTTTTAGTGATTTTTTATGGAGAATAGTCGGGCTAGCTGGTTTAACCGAAGTTAAACATTCATCACCTCTTCTGCTGTCAGCGTTAATTCGGGAAAAGTCCGCGATACAATTCTTTCGCTGCCTTTAAACGCGCTTCTTTGATAGTTGCCATCTGCATCCAAAAGGTGAACAAATACAGTTGGAACTTTGGGATTTCCCAGAAATTCCCTGCTGCCAATTGCTAAATAATCGACAATCCAATACTCAGGAATTCCGAGGCGCCGATATTCGTCCAATTTGTCTATATAATCGTCCTCCCAATTTGTTGATGTTACTTCCACTGCCAGTTGAATTGGTTCTTGTAAGGCAGAATAAGCAGAACGGTTTGACCGCCACAAATCGCGATCGATTACACTGACATCCGGTCTCCGCCCTTGTTCGATGCCGGCTTTACTTACAGTTCTGATAACGGCGGTATTTTTGACTACATAATTTAAACTTAGCCGTTGAATTTCATCTTTAAATGAGTCAGACGTAAAATCAGCAACATCCTCATGATTTCTTGTCGCATTCATCTCTACAATTTCTCCATTTACCAGTTCATAGCGTCCATCTTCGGGACATTCTACAAGGAATTGGTCAAAGGTTAATTTTTGCGTGACTGTTGCAATCATAAGATTTATCCTTATTTTGCAGTAATACTATTAGTCTATATTACCACAGGCAGGAATGAATTTGTTTTTTTGACGGCAGACATCCAATTCTAAAATCTAAAATCTACAATTAAAAATCTCAAATCGATTCAGGTAAATGGTAAAATACGATCGCCAGCGGGCAGATTGAGTTAAATATGTCACCTACTTGCTAGGGTAGAAAGTAACAAACCTAGAAATCGAGCCACTCCCAGGTCAACCCCGAACCATGAGACTAGACGAAGCCGTAGAATTTGCCGAAAACCCAGAGCCGCGCTGTCCCTGCGTCCTCCTGCTGGACACCTCCGGCTCCATGCAAGGCGCACCCATAGATGCCTTGAATGAGGGGCTGGAAATTTTTAGGAATGACCTAATTAAAGACGAACTAGCTAAAAAGCGAGTCGAAGTCGCGATTATTTCATTTGACAATCAGATCAAAGTCGTGCAAGACTTCGTTACCGCCGACCAGTTCGAGACGCCACTGCTGACAGCTCAAGGACAAACCCACATGGGCGCAGGCATTCAGCTAGCATTAGATACCATTGCCGCCCGCAAATCCGAATACCGCAACAACGGCATTACCTACTACCGCCCGTGGGTATTTATGATTACCGACGGCGAACCTCAAGGTGAATCCGACGATGTTGTGGAAATAGCAGCACAGCGGATTAAAGAGGAAGAAACTAACAAGCGCGTGGCATTTTTTGCAGTCGGAGTGGAAGGTGCTAATATCACCCGTCTGGCGCAAATTGTCGATCGCACGCCTGTAAAATTGAAAGGATTAGACTTTAGAGAGATGTTCATCTGGCTGTCGGCTAGTATGCAGAGAGTTTCTCACTCAAAAATTGATGAACAAGTAGCACTGCCGCCACCCGGATGGGGAACTGTTTAGTCATTAGTCATTGGTCATTAGTCATTGGTCATTAGTTATTGGTCATTAGTTATTGGTCATTAGTCATTAGTTATTGGTCATTGGTCATTGGTCATTAGTCATTGGTCATTAGTCATTGGTCATTAGTCATTGGTCATTAGTCATTGGTCATTAGTCATTGGTCATTGGTCATTGGTCATTGGTCATTGGTCATTAGTCATTAGTCATTGGTCATTAGTAAGAGTGCCGTGTCCCTACAAGGGCTAGTACCTACGAACCCAGAAAAGTGCTGTAATTAGGGATAAATAAACCCGTCCAGACTTTGCATAGTTGTGAATTTACGAAGTTTTGAGTTAAAGAGTTATTAATGCAGAATTCATCCTTTAATTGGCAAGTTGTAGGGGCGTCGGTGATAGGTACGAGCCACGAAAAAAGAGCGCAGCCTTGTCAAGATGCCCACTGCTGGCGTCTCTTGCCAAACGGTGTTTTAGCGGCAGCGGTTGCCGACGGTGCGGGCTCGGCAGCACTCGCGGAAGTTGGGGCAAAAATTGCTGTGGAAGCGGTTGTCGAAACGATTTCCCAGCAACAGGAAAGGCTACCTGAAAATGACGACGAATGGCAGGTATTCTTGACAGCATCACTGCAAGTTGCGCGGGCGCAGGTGGAAGCAGAAGCGGCTGTGCGGGAAGTGGCTGCGAGAGATTTAGCCTGCACTTTAATTGCGGTTGTTGCTACGCCAGAATTAATCGCAGTTGCTCAAATCGGCGACGGTGCGGCGGTAGCAGGTGATAGTGCAGGAAATGCGATCGCCCTGACTGTACCCCCCTGCGGCGAATACATCAACGAAACTATCTTTTTGATTTCGCCGAATGCAATTGAAACAGCGCAATTTCAGGTACTGCGGGAAAAACTGCCGCACTTAGCCGTTTTTTCCGACGGCTTGCAAATGCTAGCTCTCAAAATCCCAGAAGGCACGCCGCACAAGCCGTTTTTTGCGCCTTTGTTTCGGTTTTCTGGCGAGTGGAAAGAAGAGGAAGATGCGAAACAGCAGTTAGAGTCATTTTTGCGATCGCCCCGCGTTTCCGAACGCACCGATGATGACTTAACATTATTGTTAGCAACTTTTTCGACCAATGTCTAGTCTGTTCAACTTGAGATATTGCACCATTCTCAAGAACAGGCAAGATGCCTGTTCCACAAAAGATAAATTTTCTTGTGGAACAGGCATCTTGCCTGTTCAGAAAAGGCTTATTGAGAATGGTGCAAGATGTGATCTCAACTCCACTTACAAAAAGCGGATAAAAAATTATGACAAATCCACTTTGCGATCGCCCCGCGTTTCCGAACGCACCGATGATGACTTAACATTATTGTTAGCAACTTTTTCGACCAATGTCTAGTCTGTTCAACTTGAGATATTGCACCATTCTCAAGAACAGGCAAGATGCCTGTTCCACAAAAGATAAATTTTCTTGTGGAACAGGCATCTTGCCTGTTCAGAAAAGGCTTATTGAGAATGGTGCAAGATGTGATCTCAACTCCACTTACAAAAAGCGGATAAAAAATTATGACAGGTTCACGAATTAGTGCCAGAAGCTTGTTGCGAGAAACATTTGCTACTACGAAACCTATATACGCTCCCCTGTTGACAATCAATTTTCCCAATTTTATATTGGTCGCGCTCAATAGTTTTGGCAATCTCGGTTCAGCAGGTGTTCTTTTCTTTATCTACTCGTTCGTGGCAGTTCCTTTATTTTCGGGAGCCATGATTTTCTACACTTACCGAAGTTTGACTCGAAATCAAGTAACTGTGGGTCAGGCTTTCAATCAAGCAAGCAGAAGATTGCTGCACCTTATTTTGGCTTATATTTTGTTTGTGGGGGTGGTGTTTGCAGGCTTCATTGCACTAATAATTCCCGGTCTTTATGTATCATATCGCTTAACATTTTCATTGTACGCTACCGTCATTGATAACTCTTCGGCGGTGGACAGTCTTAGCAGCAGTTGGAAATTAACTAAAGGGCGCTGGTGGTTGCTATTTCGAGCGATTTCTCTGATTGTTTTGCTTGTTTTTGTGCCAATAATATTGATTTCCCTATTAATCGATCCGACGGCCAAATCCGTAGGATATCAGCTTACAAGTAATCTACTCGGATTTTTAGCCGGGCCGTTGATGAATGTTTATTTGGTTTTATTGTACCTGCGCCTGCGGGAATCGGCAGCAACTATTCAATAGACATCTCCGAAAAATCAAGTCAAGGGCTGTCAGGATACCTACCCCACAAAATTGTTAGCGCTGTCTCGCGAGCGGTGAAAATTTGGGGCGGTTCTATAATAAAATCGAGGTGTCAACAATTCTGCTTTAGTTTGTACAGTAGGTCGTCGTTTGCAAGCACAAGAGATTAAGGATAAGCTCAACTCCCTAATTAGCGCAGCAGATCCCATAGATCCGAGTTTGGCGAGAAGATTGGATGAAATCAATCGCTGGGTGAAAGATGTTAAACCCGGTTCGCTAATGGCTAAAAAATTTGTGATGGCTTTTTTGCTGCAGCTTATCCGAGATTCTCAGGTTTGGCTGGCAGTTCAATCTCTACCTTCGGAAAGAGAACAGCAAGCCGCGTTTGAGTTAATGACGCCGGGAGAAAGGTATTGGTACAGCTATCTATTTCCTAAATGGCTGAGCGAAAACGATCGCAAATTTTACATCTGGAAACAAAAACTAAAGGCCGGCCAATTCGATCCGGGAGATGATCTCGTGATTCGTGCGATCGCAGCCCGAATTGTCGATCGCCAAGGCACTGTTTTGTATCGATATGTTGCAGATCTTTCTATGGCAACCGATTCCATCGTTAGCAACCGCCAACAACAGCCCCTCTGCATTCAAGTCACAACTCTTTCGGATGAGTTTTCTGAACAAAAATATCAGAATTGGCAACAAACTCTTCAAGCTTGGGGGATTGACAGAGGATTATTCTTAAGTTATGATAAAAACGATGCAAATTTCCTGAACCAGTTAGTTAACATTGCATTATATAATAGTGATAATTTGCCCGCAGGTCGTTACCTCAAGTTCCCGTAAATCAAGCAGATATGCTGCTGAGAATAGTTCGACTGCTCAAAACTCCGTGAAAAAAAAATTTGACTAACTCACATATTGCACAATTTTCGACAATGGCAAAAGCCTAGTCCCCAGACAGCTTCCCGCAAAAGGGAAGGCGGAGCAAGATTCTTCCTCCCCTTTTCTGGTTCCGGGAGGGGTCTGCCAGACGGCGACAACAGGTGCTTGATACCAAGGCTAAGCAGGGAAGGTTTACCGCAGCAATCAATAAGAGTGAAATAACTAGCAACTCGGCCTAAATTGAATTGAGATTTGATTTAATCGCCGTAGAATTGTTGGAAATAAAATCAAATTACATCAAAATCAAATACTATGACTGTACAAGGTACGAGCATCGTTGAAAATAACTTGCAAAAAGTCTGGGAAGAACTGGAAGCAGCCCGAAAAATGCAGGATGACTGGATGAATTACGGGGTAGATTTTGTGGATTTGTATGTGGAAGATGCGGGAGGTGATTGGTTGGAAAAGTGGGGAAAATGTGAAGAAGAATTAGAGCTAATAAAAAATAAAAAGGTAGATATTGAGGCAGTCAAAGCAGCGCTCGATCTTTCCACCTTTCAGCAGACAAAAATGCTGGAAATCGCCTTGAATTGCCGTTACTCTACCAGCTATTACTCCGATCGCCCCCAGGAGTCTCCCGCTTGGCAAGAGGTTAAGTACAAACGGCTGTCACTCTTAGGCGCAGCGATTTTCGGTGCTGTTGTTACCGATTACCTCTACCGCGAATATCCAGAACTAGATCCAGATGCTATCTCAACCTTAAAAGCTCGTTTAGCAGACCCGAAAAAACTTGCGGATTTTGCACAAAATTTGAAATTAAACGAACTTAATGGGCGCGTAGGGAATGGGAGAGAAACAGACAAAAGCGAAAACAATAGAGTTTTTTCGGAGACTTTTGAAGCTTTGTTTGGCGCGATTTACTTGGAGTTGGATCGCGATTTTTTCCGTGGGGGAAACTGGCTGATTCAGCACTTGATTGAACCAAACGTTAGCCAGCCTGGGGATCTAACTGGGCGACGACAAATAGGGGTCGAAAAGGAGGTGAAACGGCGGGAAATGCTGGGTGCGGATATTCTAGATGCGATCGCGATCGACTATTTGTACAACCGCTTTCCCGAACGCAACGCCAGCCAGCTAACTCGCTGGAAAAATATGTTAGTGGCCAAAGAGATTTTCCCCAAAGACTTTAAGGCAAAACTAGGCAGTCAGTACCTGGAATTGAGAAGCAATTTCTCGCGTACCCGCGACTGGTTGGTGGATAACTTTATCCAAACCGCCGTTGACGAACTGGAAGAGGAAACAGGCGATCGACTAAAATAAACTCAACTCCTAAAAAAATTGGGAAAACAGCAATGGTTACACAACTGCAATCTCCCGAAAAATCAAATATCATCTACCCCGACGATAACGGCGAACCGATGTCAAACAATACGGATCAGTTTCGATTAATCGTTTGGATTAAAGAAAATTTAGAATTGCTGTTTGCAGACGATCCAAATGTTTTTGTAGCAGGTGACTTGCTTTGGTATCCGGTGGAAGGCAATAACAAACTGTCTCAAGCACCAGATGTAATGGCAGTTTGGGGCAGACCAAAAGGATATCGAGGTTCCTACCAACAGTGGAACGAAGATAATATTGCACCGCAAGTCGCATTTGAAATTTGGTCGCCGGGAAATCGTCTGACTCCGATGATGCAAAAATTTCAATTTTACGAACGCTATGGTGTGGAAGAATACTATTTGTACGATCCAGAAAAATTGGAACTGATAGGATGGTTGCGGGTTGAGGGAAAATTAGAACAGATCGAACAAATGGACGGTTGGGTAAGTCCGAGATTGGGAGTGCGGTTTCAATTATCAGAAACCAGACTCGAAATGTTCGGGCCCTCTGGAGAACCGTTTATGAGTTTTGTGGAACTCGATCGACAGATCCAGCAAGCCGAGGCGCGGGCCGAACAAGAACGGCTGCGGGCCGAACAGGCAGAAATGCTGCTGGAACAAGAACGATCGCGATCGCAAGCTTTGGAATCAAGACTCCGAGAAATGGGGATCGATCCCAATCAATTGTAAGCACAACTGCAAAATTGAACTATTGTGGAACAGGCCCTCGTAGCCTGTTGCTGAGTTTTCCAGGCCGGGCTCTCCTGCCCAACCCACAATAAAATAGAATTATCGTGGAACAGGCCCCAAAGCCTGTTGCTGAATTTTCCAGGGCGGGATCTCCTGCCCAAGCCCTACTCCCCACAATAAAATAGAATTACGGATTTATCAGTGGGGTAGCTTTCTTTAATCTAAAATCCAAAATCTAAAATCTAAAATCGATTGATGCCCCCATACCATAAGCGAATTCTATGCAGTTGCAGCGCCAATTTAGCGGACAACTGATTGCGATCGACACCAAAAACGCGATCGCCAGTGGGGGTGAAGGTCGCATCTACCCGATCGCCCAAGACTCGTCCCTTGTAGCAAAAATCTACCACAAACCGACAGACGAAGACGGCGACAAACTCACAGTCATGTTCAGTATGCCGCCGGATGCGCCGATCGCGGAACCCGGGCACGCTTCTATTGCTTGGCCGATCGATTTGCTACATACTGTCGGCGGGCGAGAAAAAATCGTCGGTTTTGTGATGCCGCGCGTCAAAAAAGTGATGCCGGTACACACTTTCTACACTCCCAAAACCAGGCGCGAACAAAAACCGCTATTTAGCTATCTTTACCTCCACCGTACCGCCAGAAATCTCGCCTCGGCTGTAAACGCCCTCCACGTCAGGGGTTACGTCATCGGCGACGTAAACGAGTCGAATATTCTCGTCACGGATACGGCGTTGGTAACGCTGGTAGACACGGATTCGTTTCAAGTCCGCGATCCTTATACGGGTTACGTTTATCGGTGTCCCGTGGGGAAACCGGAGTTTACGCCGCCGGAGTTGCAGGGGCAGACTTTCCGCGATATCGATCGATCTCCAGAGCACGATTTGTTCGGTTTAGCGGTATTAATTTTTCAATTGCTGATGGAAGGTACGCATCCGTTTTCGGGAGTTTATCTCGGTAGCGATGAACCGCCGTCTTTGGAAGCGAGAATTCGATCGGGCCATGTCCCCGGATGCAGTAGGGGCGGTGCCCCCGTGCCCGCCCGCTACCGCCCGATGCCCGCTGCGCCTCCTTTTGAGATGCTGCATCCGCGACTGCGGCAGATGTTTATCCGCTGTTTTGAGGAAGGGCACGGCAATCCTGCGGCGCGCCCGGATGCGAAAACTTGGGTGAATGCGATTCGGGAAGCGGAAGATGCTTTGGTAACTTGCAGCAAAAACAGTCAGCATAAATACGGGAATCATCTCAGTCGGTGCCCTTGGTGCGATCGGGCAAAACTCCTCAAAGGCCGCGATCCGTTTCCTTCGCGGCAAGCAGTCAGCAACGGATTGCACTTGCAGCCCGCGAAAATCAAGCGTAAAAAGCCCCAACCCCCGCCCGTCGTAAGGGAGCCCGCAGTCCGCCGCCAACAGCCCGCCACGGGGCTGCCGCGCCCAATCGGCCAGTACGCAGTGCCGTTGCTACCGATGCCGATGTCTTCTCGGAGTCGGACTCCTGCGCCTCAGCTTCCCGTGGGCAAGTTTGAGCGCATTGTTCAGGATGCTGCTTGGGGTGGTGTTTGGGGGAGTTTGTGTTTGGCCGCGATCGGGGGGATTTATTCGGTAATAGCTGAGGGCGGCGGGGCTATTTTGGGGGCGATTTTTGTTGGTACGATTTGGGGCTGTTTTTTTGGGATGATGTGGGGCGTTTTTACTTTGCCGCCGAATCAGATTTGGCGGAAGTGGGGGGGAGTTTTGGTGGGGGCGTCTTGGGGGGCTTTTTTGTTGGCGGCGATCGGCGGTGCGGTGTTTGGCGCGATTAATAGCACTCCGGGGATCGGGGAGAGGATTTTGGCTGGGGCGGGGGTTGGTGCTGTTTGGGGCTGTGTTTGGGCAACTTTTCAGCCTCCTCTGGCACTGCCGGCGGGGAGGGTGTGGGGCCGGCGGGGAGTGTATTTGGGGGCGGTCTGGGGCTCGTTTGTGGGGACTCTGGCTGGTGTTTTTTTGGGGGCTGGGCTGGTGGTTTGGCAGCAGTACAGTGTCCAGATGCGGCCGATGGATGAGTTTGCGGGTTTGCTGCTGGGTGTGGCGATCGTGGCGGCTGGTGTGGGTGCTCTTGGGGGTGTGGTTTCTGGGGGTTTGTTGGGTTTTTGCGGGTTTGCGCCGAAGCTGCCGATTTCGTTTCAGCCTTCGGGCTTGAAGGGTGGGGCTTTGGGGGCGATTTGGGGCAGTTTTTTGGGGACTTTTGCGGGTGCTGTGTTGGGTGCGGGGGTGTCTGCGATGTTTCCGGCTGTTAGCGCTGGGGTGCCGGTGGAGTTGGGGCCTGTGGCGGGGGCGATCGTGGGGGCTGGTTTGGGGGCGATTTGGGGGGTGGTTTCGGGTACTGTTTGGGGGGCTTTGGGCAAGTGGTGATCGGTTGATGTGTGTTTTTGGGTGGAAAATCCGTGAATGGGTAGGTGTAAAAATCGAGGTGTGAAATTTTGAGGCTAGAATGTACGTGCTGCAAGAGTTTGAGGCTCTCTGTCTGAAAATACGATTCACGGAAAGTCTGAAAGTATTACAGGATAAGGCTTTGGAGTGAATATGAAAAATTGGGTATTGACAAGTCGAAGGCTGGAATGGTACTTTTGTTTTAGATTCACGGAACTGCACCTTGAAAACCAAATACAGCAATGCTTCTGGAACGGGCTGCCGCCGCAATTAACCAAACTCCCTATCAGGGATTGAAACTTTTCGTAGCTTATCCGCCGCCTTCCATAGCTTCGCCGGAAGCCGCAATTAACCAAACTCCCTATCAGGGATTGAAACAAGCGGGCTATTGCTGAGTATTTGAAGCAGAAAGGCCGCAATTAACCAAACTCCCTATCAGGGATTGAAACAAATTGGAGCAAAAGCCCGCACCCGATAGCACCGAGGCCGCAATTAACCAAACTCCCTATCAGGGATTGAAACCCCCGCAATCAAGGCAGTGGCGACGGCAATTAAGCCGCAATTAACCAAACTCCCTATCAGGGATTGAAACGCTCAATCTCTGCATGGAGCTGGTGCGATGGCGATTGCCGCAATTAACCAAACTCCCTATCAGGGATTGAAACTGCGCTTCTGGTTATGCCGATCGCGCCGCCATCTGGGCCACGCTCTCGCGCCGCAATTAACCAAACTCCCTATCAGGGATTGAAACATACCAACAAATAGGCTGACCTGCTAGTTTTGCTGCTGCCGCAATTAACCAAACTCCCTATCAGGGATTGAAACAAGAATTCGAGATTTTGTCGAAGCCGATCGGATGCCGCAATTAACCAAACTCCCTATCAGGGATTGAAACAATCTCGAATACCTTACCGCCCTCTAGCTCTATCAGGCCGCAATTAACCAAACTCCCTATCAGGGATTGAAACTCTGACAGGGTTGACTTAGAGGCTTTTAAGGTTCAGGCCGCAATTAACCAAACTCCCTATCAGGGATTGAAACGCCAATACGCTACCTGTAAATAAAGGGGGAACAGCCGCAATTAACCAAACTCCCTATCAGGGATTGAAACAAAAGTGTTGAATCGACAGGAAAAACAATCGATAATCCTGGCCGCAATTAACCAAACTCCCTATCAGGGATTGAAACTAACAGCAATCGAAGAAGAGTATTTATCTTTTCTTGCCGCAATTAACCAAACTCCCTATCAGGGATTGAAACCGCGCAGCCGCTGCCGACTTGAGAGCGGAAGGCGTTAGCCGCAATTAACCAAACTCCCTATCAGGGATTGAAACTCTATCAGCAAGGCAGAAACTCGCATTGAAAACGGCCTCGCCGCAATTAACCAAACTCCCTATCAGGGATTGAAACGCCATGCTACAAACCTTAACCGCGAGCCAATCCCGCCGCAATTAACCAAACTCCCTATCAGGGATTGAAACTCGGCTTTGAGAAACTCTTCACGCTTGCCTGGTACAGAGTTTCAAGCCGCAATTAACCAAACTCCCTATCAGGGATTGAAACTTACGACGAAGCGGGCAATGTTACGGGAGAAATCAGAGCCGCAATTAACCAAACTCCCTATCAGGGATTGAAACTTTTCAATCCTTGGCTGGAATCCATACCCGTAAGCCAAGCCGCAATTAACCAAACTCCCTATCAGGGATTGAAACTGGTCTTTGATTTGGTTTTTGGCTTTCGTTTGCTCAGCCGCAATTAACCAAACTCCCTATCAGGGATTGAAACAATCTCAATAAAAACTCGCGCCCTGTCACGGCGGAAGTTGTGGCGAGCCGCAATTAACCAAACTCCCTATCAGGGATTGAAACCGAAGTTAACCGGGGCCATAGCTTCCTAATTTCCAGTTGAGATGCCGCAATTAACCAAACTCCCTATCAGGGATTGAAACCTAAAAAACTAACAGGATGGATTCATTAACTTTGCCGCAATTAACCAAACTCCCTATCAGGGATTGAAACCGAAAACTACGTAGTGCTGGCAGCTTGTCGTCCAAGCCGCAATTAACCAAACTCCCTATCAGGGATTGAAACTAGCAATCTTGTATAACGAGCCAGAGATAGAAAGCCGCAATTAACCAAACTCCCTATCAGGGATTGAAACTATTCTGAAAAGAATAAGCCAGCTCAAGCAAACCGCCGCAATTAACCAAACTCCCTATCAGGGATTGAAACCCCCAAAAGATTGCATTGTTGTGAGCCTCTTCTAGCGCCGCAATTAACCAAACTCCCTATCAGGGATTGAAACGTGCCGGTGCCATTCCAAAAACTGAGCATATCTTCTGCCGCAATTAACCAAACTCCCTATCAGGGATTGAAACAATGCGGGACATAAATCCCTCGAAAACTGCATCCTAGAGCCGCAATTAACCAAACTCCCTATCAGGGATTGAAACGAATCTTGCTCCGTTTGGGAGAGCGAGTGTGGCGGTGTCTCGCCGCAATTAACCAAACTCCCTATCAGGGATTGAAACTTACAATCTCAGCGTTAGCTGCCTCCCATTGCCGTAATGCCGCAATTAACCAAACTCCCTATCAGGGATTGAAACTCGTTAGCTGACCGTCGCGGGCAGTTTTGGATTGCCGCAATTAACCAAACTCCCTATCAGGGATTGAAACATTCTACGAACATGAACAGGGGGCCGGAGTGCGATCGGCAGCCGCAATTAACCAAACTCCCTATCAGGGATTGAAACTACCTGATTAATTACCCGCCCGTAGTTTTGTAAAATTTGGGCCGCAATTAACCAAACTCCCTATCAGGGATTGAAACGAATTGCTGTGGATAATGCAGCGTGAATACGGATGGCCGCAATTAACCAAACTCCCTATCAGGGATTGAAACCTTCACACCTGCGAATTACCGGCGCGGGTACTGGCAAAGGGCCGCAATTAACCAAACTCCCTATCAGGGATTGAAACTTAAAAATAATTTACGTGAGTTTAATTGTACTGGGCCGCAATTAACCAAACTCCCTATCAGGGATTGAAACCAGGAAAAGCAGATCCTTCGCCCAAAACTCTGATTTTTGCTTCGGCCGCAATTAACCAAACTCCCTATCAGGGATTGAAACGTGAACGCAGCTTGTAATTGGGCGGCAGAAGCCAAGTTAATTGCCGCAATTAACCAAACTCCCTATCAGGGATTGAAACGTGACCGTAAACTTGAGCTGCCTCTCTTAGAATGTGGCCGCAATTAACCAAACTCCCTATCAGGGATTGAAACCCACTGGAAATGGAGAGGGTTTTGGTGGATGGGGGAGGCCGCAATTAACCAAACTCCCTATCAGGGATTGAAACTGATACTAGCTTACTCAATATCAATTCACAAGGGCCGCAATTAACCAAACTCCCTATCAGGGATTGAAACATAATTGCCAGCCGTTCTTCCCCATCTTGCTGTAGCCGCAATTAACCAAACTCCCTATCAGGGATTGAAACGGGTACTACTAATAACTCCCGACGCTTCCCCGCAGTGCCGCAATTAACCAAACTCCCTATCAGGGATTGAAACGCAATTGTCAGCACCCATCTTTGCTTCTGCTGAAGCCGCAATTAACCAAACTCCCTATCAGGGATTGAAACTTTGATTATCAATGTTCTGAGCCAACTATTCAAAGCCGCAATTAACCAAACTCCCTATCAGGGATTGAAACAGTTCTTCGCTACGTTGGTCAATGTGGTCTTTTAGCCGCAATTAACCAAACTCCCTATCAGGGATTGAAACTTGTTGTCAGGATTGCGCGATTTATCGAGTTCGAGCCGCAATTAACCAAACTCCCTATCAGGGATTGAAACAAACTAACAACTATTTTGGTGGTTCGTTTTCACAAGCCGCAATTAACCAAACTCCCTATCAGGGATTGAAACTTGGGGAATTCCCTACTACATATAATGCGACTGCGAAGCCGCAATTAACCAAACTCCCTATCAGGGATTGAAACGTTTGTGCCACCACGCTGCCATCACACCAATAAAAGCCGCAATTAACCAAACTCCCTATCAGGGATTGAAACGTAGAAGCGGTTGCAGAAAGTAGAGTAACAGCGTTAGGCCGCAATTAACCAAACTCCCTATCAGGGATTGAAACCTAGAGTTTGAGCCACGAACTGAAACCACACTTAACACGGTAGCCGCAATTAACCAAACTCCCTATCAGGGATTGAAACTTTGGCGTAATCCACGATTCGGTTGTAGAGAATTTTGTGCCGCAATTAACCAAACTCCCTATCAGGGATTGAAACTAGTGGATTGTCTTCGCTGCCTAATGGTTTGGTAACGCCGCAATTAACCAAACTCCCTATCAGGGATTGAAACGCTAGACTGACCGTACTTCCGTGTCCCAAAATCAGCCGCAATTAACCAAACTCCCTATCAGGGATTGAAACCATTTTTGATTACCATGATGGATTTACCTCACATGCCGCAATTAACCAAACTCCCTATCAGGGATTGAAACCCAAGTGCTGACTACCGCGCAACATCTTCCTTAGCCGCAATTAACCAAACTCCCTATCAGGGATTGAAACCTGTGTCGAGCGGTGGAAAAGCGCGGCGCCGCAATTAACCAAACTCCCTATCAGGGATTGAAACAGACGTACCCGCACAAAGCGAATATGATGAATGGCTGCCGGGCCGCAATTAACCAAACTCCCTATCAGGGATTGAAACTCATTTTAGAACTACTTTCTGGTATAATTCAATATATGCCGCAATTAACCAAACTCCCTATCAGGGATTGAAACTCTATATAATTAAAACAAGGAAAGCGCGCGCACGCCGCAATTAACCAAACTCCCTATCAGGGATTGAAACTTCTAGTAACACACTGGCGACAGGAAAAGGCAAGGGCCGCAATTAACCAAACTCCCTATCAGGGATTGAAACTTTATCCGCAAGATTAGAGCTGGAAATGATGGTGAGCCGCAATTAACCAAACTCCCTATCAGGGATTGAAACATTCCTGTGGGTGTTTTGTTTCGACCTATCACCTATGCCGCAATTAACCAAACTCCCTATCAGGGATTGAAACCAATTCCTTTTGACTAAGTAATTTAGAAAAAGGCCGCAATTAACCAAACTCCCTATCAGGGATTGAAACCAAATTCGTGGATTGAATTGCAAATCAATGTACTGTAGTTTAGACTAGCCAAAGATGAGAACGGTGGCAAAAGAAGAACTAGAGCCACCGCGCCGGGAGAGAATGAG
>NZ_JAUBPT010000137.1:0-21830 GCF_036700905.1 Microcoleus sp. S13_C3
TTTCTGACCGGCCACGCCTTGCAAAATATCTGTAATTTATCATCCCGTTGTGTCACCCAATGACTGGATAAATAAGCGCGATCAATATGTAACTCAGCTAGGTGAATATTTTGAAATTTTAAGTCACGTTCTAGGTTAACTGTAGCAGTGGCTTCCGGAGTATTTGCGCGAGTCAACGCCACCGCGCCAACTACCCCACTCTCTAAATCTTTGAGGATGTGGCGTTTATATCCATCTATTTTCTTCGACTTGCTTTTCCGTCCATGTCGCAGATCTGGGTCTTCAATAGAAATGCGACGGTCTTTAGCTACTCCTTTACTTAAACTTGGAACTCAAGAGAGAGTCAAAAGTTACATTTTGAGATTCAATCACTCGGGCTACATCTAGAGTCTCTTTGGCGACTTCAAACCCATCACAACCAGACTGGCTTTGCATCCATTTTTCTACGGAATCTAAGCTGTTTAGAATAATTGATAGTGCGTTTTGACGTTCTCCAGGCTCATCCCAGTTTAAGTCTAAGGCTGTTTTTAAGCTGGAACTATTGAGAATTGGTGCACCAGCTAACTCGGCAATTTCTGCTGGCTCCCGCCCCTGTCCAGCAGCTATCACACTCACTGCTTTACGCTCATCATGACCCAATAGATTATATGTATCTTCGACTTTACCAGCTCCCCATAACGGGGAAGAATCTAAAGCCGCTTTGAGTTGAGATGAGCCAAACCCACCTTTTTGCTTGGCAATTTCTACGGTGCGGTCAATTAAACGTTGGTCTAATTCTTTTTTAATTAAGCGATTTCTGAATCTAATTAAAGTCGGTTTGCTGAAAGGGGGAGTTTCACAATTAAGGCAATCGAGAACTAACTGCCAACGTTGATCCATCACCATTTCTTCAATCACTTCATCATCAGAAATCCCTAGATAGGCTTGAAGAACAATTGCTAAGGCAATTTGGGCCGGAGGAACTGGGCTATTACCCACGGTGCTGTCTTTAAAGATGGTAGCGAGTTCTTCTTGGAACTCATCATTAAAGATGAATAAACGGTTAAGTCGCAGAAAGGTGAATAGCTTGGCTCGTTTAATGCGTTTGATAATCAACGCTTCATGATCTGATAGCTCAATTGGAGGATGCCATAAGGGAGGACGCATAGGTTTTTTTCTTCTTCCTGATTGTTAGGATTTAACAAGCTCCTAAATTCACTTATCATGCTTTCCTACTTTTGTCAACTTCTAATACTGTACCTACGCCCTAGCACCACGACTGTAATGATTTACTTTTCTCTCTTCTGTTTCTTCTTCGATCGGCCATAACTGAGCCAACCGCCGACCAATCTCATCATAATCTGCGGTGCGAGAGTGGTAAAAGCCGTAACCTTTGCCCACATATCCTTTGTCACATTCAAACGTTAAAAAGATAAAGCATCGATCGTCATAAGAAGAGAATAGTTCACCTAACACAGGCTTAATATGTTCCTTTTCCCAGCGAACTTTAGCTGTTAATTTCCGAAATACTAAGTCTACATCAAATCCAGATTCCGAAGATTTAACAGGTTCTGGTTCTGGTTCACGGAACTGGTGATTTTTAGGAAGAATGCGAATTCCCATTATTTACCTCGACTGTTGTGATTGATTTTCTTGTCTTCAGTTACTTGTTCGATCGGCCACATTTTTGCCAACCGCCGACCAATTTCATCGTATTTGTCTAAGCAATTTCGATAGATTCCATAGCCTTCTCCTACATACTCTTCATCACAGTTAGGAGTTAGAAAGATATAGCAGTAGTCTTTGTAATAAGGAAAGAGTTCATCCAACTCAGGCTCAACATTCTTAGTTTCCCAAGATAGTTTCGCTGTAAATTTGGCAAACATTGACTCTTTTGGCTTTGAATTAGAAGGCTCTGACTCTAACTCCGACTTAGGTTCCGGATCAGGGTCAGAGAACTTACCATTTTTGTTGGGAATGCGAATCGCCATATTATTTGTCCAGAAAACTTACAATTTTACAGCGAAGCACTATTTGCCAGGACTGATGTGTTTGTGATATTGCCTTTCCTGTTTCCGTTTGCGTTCCCGATCGATATGGCAGGGAACGCAAACACATTCGACTTCTAGATGGTTGACGGCATCGTAGCCCTTATAGTGGTCATATTCATGGAGTCGTAGCTTGCGGGGCGGTACGCCATCGGGCCCTAAATGACCGCAATCTACACACGGGATATTACGGGCGTGGGGTAATTTATCGCGTCTGACTGCGTAATTTACGCGGTTGCGGGCTTGGTTTTTGTCGCCATCTCTGCCGGGAACCGGGGGAAAGCCTCGCGGTTTACTTATACCGATGCGCTACGCGCCCGCCAGCTACGGAATAGGCTGATACCTTCGGCGATCAAAGGCTCTCCGACAGCTTCGGCAACGGTTATCTTTCCCGTCGCGCGCATTTTTACTTTGGTTAAACAAGCTGACCTTTAACCATGTTTTGCAAGAAAAACACCATTTCAGACCAGACTTAAGATTTTGCTGATATTCTTCAACAGAAATTCCAATTTTGCCAGCAGCGATTTTTTGTCCGCCGATTTTTGTGAGTGTCATATTTGTTGAAAGATTGTAGGCAGTAGCTAAAAAAAAACCTCTGACGAACCATTGGCACAGGTCAGAGGTTTTTTCTCAGGCAGGATTAGAGAGAGAGAGAAGACGGCAACATTTGTCTCGGAATTTGTCTCGGAACAGGAAACTGACGAAATCTCACATCTTCGGGAAATTCTTCGATCGTCCCGCCCTTTTTATCTTTAAGCTTCAGTTTTTGGTAAGTAGTTGCTACTCCTTCGATATAGCAGGCGCTGAGGATGGGGTTTGAGCCAAGTTGTTTGACAAATATCGCCACATCTTCAGCACTTTGACATTGCGTGACCATGAATCGAATCCAGTCAAGGTCACAGGGACGCGCACCGGGCCCGGATTCACCGCCGATAATTACTTGGTCGATTTGATCTAGCCATTCTTTCTTAATCGTTACCCGTTCTAGTAAAGGCTCACAGCTCAGAAACCAAATTACTGATTCTGTTTCTAAAAGGTAAGGAATTCTTTTAGTACAGTCTTGGTTCTCGATCGTCGTGCCAAGCCAGAGATTCGGAATCGGCCACACAAACTCTGCCGGGGGTAATTTCAGTTCCCGTCTCAAATCCTCAACGTGTTTTCTGATGGGTTCTTTTGCCGATCGAAAATAGTCCGGCATCCGCTCCGGGCGTTTTGTGAGAATTTGGAAGGTGTGCTGGGACGCTACCACCATATAAGCAAAAGCTAAATCCAACGTATCATCACTGATCCAATCCCCGAAGCAATCAGTCATGGAGAAGATGAAAATTCTCTCACCTTTCTTCGTTCTCACCAGCTTCTCCATGATGATTGAGGAGAAAACCATGTTGACAGGAACTGTCCCGCTGTAGGCTAAGCCACTGGCAAAGATGAAGTAGTTACTTAGATTCATTGTTTCGGCATAACAATGAAGGCATCCTGGGCTGATTTTATGGCACCAGTGTCCGCCGTGTTTGCCATCGGCTTTGACCAAATGGATGGGGTTAGCCGTGATGCCAGTCCACTGAATATTGCTCATAATGTGTTTTAGATGTTGGGTAATCACGCGCGCGTGTTACTTAACGCGCGCTTGTGTAGAAATGAGAAACTAGCTGGTTACGGTGATATCCAGGTCATAGACGGCATTACCTTCAAGCAATCTTTCTGTGGTGTGGCTGCGGATGCCTTGCTCAGACTTGAGATAGATAGTGCAATCTCCATCGGCTCCATCCCCGTTCGATCGACTGTGCCATGCCCAAGACACTGTTTCGACTAATTCAGCGGGAGAGGAATCTGTTACCCATTGCCAGTCAGAATTTTGAAATTGAGGTAAAAACTGTTGACCGTTTTCTTCGGCAACAGCAACAGCTTTTTTGAGAAAATCCACCACATATCCTTTGAACAACTTAATAATGTGTCGTTCATTACCTGTTGGGCTAGTTACTTTGATTGTTTTCAGCATCACATTTTGGCAGAGAACGAGTAGATAGAGTTTGAGTGGAACAGTTCGATCGCTCTGAGTAAGGACGATCGAACTGAAGAAATTCAGGGGAATATTCCCCTGAATCGTGGATTATTTGCCTTTAAGTAGTTTTGCAGGTTGTTCAGCTTCAACAACTTCAGCGCCGTTCCCCGCTGCAAGAGCTAAACCCGAATCAGAAGCAGAACCCAAACACATTGCCTGATTCTCAATCAGTCGAGGATCGCTGCAATGACGGATACCGTTTTTCTCATCTTCAAAAATCATACGAGCAGCTTTTACGGCAGCCTCTTCAAAAGGATTTCTGATCGGACGAGTGGTGATGGCTAAGTAGTAGTAAGGGCCATGATTACCTTCACTTTGCACCATCTCGAAGCGGAAAATGTTTGCGAAATAAGCGTCTGATGCTTTGTTGAGTGCATATTCGCTGTGGTCGCCTTGCATACCTTCAGCAACCCAAGAATTGAATGCCTCTCGCCCAAAACATTCGACTAAGCCTTTCATTTTGTCTTGTGATTGACGATGAATTAAGAAAGTTGAAAGTTCGCTACATTTTTCATGGAAATGAGTTTTCATTCCCCCGGCTACTGGGATGCCCCAGATTTCGGTGAATTGCTCATTTTCATAGTGAGGCTTGAAAGTTAGCGTTTTCTGTCCGATCGCACAGATTGCCATTTCTACAAATTCACCACGGGTCAGTCCAGCTTTCTCGGCTTTACTGCTGTTCATTCCTTTGGTGTCTCCGGTAACGAACATTCCGAATTCTTTACTACAGTTGGCTCTGTAACGGCTAGGAATGGTGGGAATGCGAAAAGCGAATCCGTCTATGATGATTGGGTTTTCCATGATTGTTTCTGGTTTTGTTTCTGCTTTTGGTTTGTTTTTGTTTCTGTTTCTGTTTGAGTTTCTATTACTAAAACTCAATACCTTTCAGCGAAGCATTACGCTCAGTTTGGGTATATCTATTAACTTTAGGGTAGCTTGCGATCGGTCAATATAATCGCAAAGTACGCCAAAGTTAAATAACTACTTGATTTAATTTTTTATCATGACAAAAATCTATTTCACAGTTAAGGATATCGTCAGCAGCTTCTAAAGCATACTTTTCGGTATTATTCACAGGATTGCGAGGAAAAGCATTTAGCATGAAGCCTTTCCCTATGTCAGTCTTAAATGGTAGAAAGCCTAATTCATAGATTTTGCCAGGTTCGATCGCTGGTAAATCACGCTTAACTGTGATTAAAGTTGAAAGCGTTCCGCCAGAATCATTAAGGACAAATCCCCAGATTTCTGTTATTGGCAATCGAGCAAGTACCGAATCGAGCGTTAAAGTTAGGTGATTCATCTTTACGATCGCCATGTTCAGTGAAGGAAATTCTTGATTCTGTAAAGTAAAGTGTCCTTTGACTCGATTTTCTTTGTAGCGGACAAAGGGTTCTACCTGAAAACTGGATTCATTGATTATGATTTTTGTCATTGTACAAACTTACGAAAGAAATCAATATCCTAAAGCGAAGCACTTTAAAAGTACGATCGCTTTAGGTTTATTTTAAGACTTTAGGTAGTGAACATAAACCGCTAAACTTGGAACTTTATGCTCAGTTTTATTGAGTGCGACCGCCCGCTGTTTCCGCAACGTTTCTAAGTACACAGAAGCGAGAAGTGCTTCATGTTTTGTTTCTGCTTCTGTAAGCATTTCTTGCAAATCATTAATGTAAGCTTGGCTAGTTTCGATGGCAGTTGCGTTCGATCGACACAGTTTCTCGTATTCGCGGTTGATGTCTTCATCCAATCGAGTAACAGTAAGGTTTTTGTCATCGTACCGAGTTCTGAGCTGGATGATGATTTTCGCATTCTCGTCATTATAGACAACGTTTTTGCGAGATTTTTTAGACTCAATAATCTCGAAAGCTTCAAGAATAGCATCCGGTTCGATCGCATCAGCTTCAACTTTTAATCTTTCAATTTGATTGCGAATTTCAGCAATTCTTTGGAGATGTTTCATGTTAGAATTGTGAGGTGGAAATACCTGAACTGAATCTGTAACTAAACTCAAAGCGGTTAGTCCTACGCTAACCGCTTTTTTTGTGTCTCTGTGCTAGAAAGCTACCAACTAAGAGCGTTTATGGCTGCTTCTTGAGGTGTTCCCTCGAAATCATCTTCAAGTGGCGAATCAAATAATCCAGCTTCGTGAGCAACACCGATTTCTTCATAGATAGATTCTGGATCGTACTCTCGCAACTCTATTGCATCTTGCAAATCATCAAATGGCAGATGTCGATCGAAATGCTTGAAATCCTTGTTAATGAACCATTCAGGCTGCATTTCGATCGACTCAAGATGATTCTCAATCCATTTGAGGAAAGCAAACTTAACTTGGTCAGCCGTAAATAAGCTACATTGCTGATGATCCAAAGCTTGAAGCCGATCGACGATTTCATCCAGATTAATTAGTTTGCCGATCGCTTCTAGAAGCATCCGGTCTGATGCTTTTGCAGGAACTAGAGTCTCAACAGTTTCAGAATCGATTACTAATTGTTGACCAGTTTGTGATAGAGTAGTGAAAGATTGGATGGACATATTTGTTACCTTTGACAGAGGAATAGAGTAGAAATCAGTACCCCCCGGCGAAGCCTTCACGAGGGGTACTTTTGTTTTCATTTCTCAGTTCAGAGAGGAGCCAAATTAAGTTGGAAAACGTTATCATCAGCTTCAACGACATTGTAAATATCGTTGCTCATGTATTCGATTTTGGCTTGAAACCAACGCACAAACGCTAATTTGACATCAGAATCGTCGTACATCTGACAGTCACAGATGCAGCGAGATTTAAGCGTTTCTACGATCGCATCTACATCTAGTATCTTTTCAACTTTTGAAAGATAATAGATATCTTCTTCTGACCAGGTTTGCGGTGTTCTGAAGGTAGCTGAATGGTTTTGCATTTAGACACAGAAACAAAAACAGAACACTCCCTTACAGCGAAGCATTATTTTGTTTTTGTTTCTGTGTCTATGGAATTAGCTAAAGCGTAGGAATTGAGAAGATAAAGCAGGCTAGCAGCAGCGACGGTAGTATATTTGGTAGTCTGTGGTTTGCCGTCATTTTTATCAGGCACAGAACGCTTGATTAAGTAAGAGCTGTCGGAGATGCGATCGCAAGTGAGAATGTCTCCGCGTTCGATCGCACCCTTCGCAAGTTTGGTGATGCGACTGTGAATATGCGCTATAACTGCTTTTTTCTTCATTTTGAGTTTCTGGTTGAGTTTTTGGTTAAGTTTGCGGTTGGTCAGATGTCCCCCTTAATAAGGGGGATGCGATGAAAAACAGCTAGAAGAGGCGTAACTGACGGTGAGCAGGTTCAATAATTAAGAACTGAGATTCAGCCGGGATGTACTGATAAATGAGCAGATTATGATTGCGGGCCATCTCGAAAGTTGTGGCAGTTCCACCGCCAACGCCGTGAGGGTCGCCGGAAAAAACTGCTAGGCAAATGTCCGATCGTTTCACCATCCACAAATTCCGAGCCTGCATGACACCAGGTTTGTAGGTCTGATAAAGGCATCTCTGTTCTGTGGCTTTCTCCAGCAACTTCTTGTAATGACTTTGCTCACGAGGTTTCCATAACTTATGTTGATCAGCGCAAGGAATCACGGCTGTCCATTTGAGTTTACGCCGAACTAAAATCTCTGCTGCAACTTGGTCAGCGCCGAGTGCCATACCACACAAGAATTTAGTCACGCCTTGCTTCACTGCCATTGTGATAAGTTGATCGATCGGAATATTGTAATTGAACCAGCGATGTCCAGTAATCATCGCGGTGTGGTACTCTTTCACATCAAACGGTTCATCAAAATTGTATTGAGTCTCGCGGTTAAGACTTCGATTGACTCGTTGTTGTAAAGCAGGAATATTGCTTGTTGCCATGAGTTGTTCCTCTGAAAAAGAATCAACAACTCATGGCGAAGCATTACTTATTTCTGTGTTATTTCTTGGCTAATAAACTTGGCGAATGGTTAAGTTTAATCTGCCGTGGTTTTTCAATAAGTCCGAGGTTTTGGGAAGAATTCTTTGGACTCCGTGATAGGCTAAACGGCTGTCACCGTGGAGGATGAGGACATCGCCCGATCGTAAGAGGATGCCGTCGAGTGGGTCTTTGCGACTGCGGTTGCTGCCGATGACGAAACTGCAATCATCACCGAGAGATATCGAAATGATGCAGGGTTTGAGATTCTGCTCGGTGTTATCTTGATGCAAACCTAACTTACTTTTCCCGGTGGCTGGGTAAAAGTTAATTAGACAGGTTTCGGGATGGTAATCAAATTCACCAACTAATTTGGCTAAACTTTGAGCAATATCTATCAACTCTGTCGGCATTGCTGCGAATGGCTGATTATTTACTGGATTGATGGATGAGTAACGATAGCCTTTGCGATCGGATAGCCAACCAACTATTCCGCAACTGGTTTGGCTACAGTTGAATTTCAGACCACTGGGCATTACAGGAATTGTTATCCCGCCGTTGGCTCTGGCTATATTTCGGATAAGCTCAACTAAAGCTTGTTGTTCAGAAACAGAGAAATAGCTTTTGAGGTGCAGCATAGTTTTTAGTTAGAAATCAACTCATTAACGCGAAGCGCTAGGTAACAGAAAATCTCCAGCGAGGGCCGGATAATTATCTAGTTACATTCAGATTTCCGCGAATCCATCTTCTGCTTGATGCGCTGCGGTAGACCGAGGATTGCGCCTTGATAGAGCCGATCGAACTCTTGCTCGAAGTGAGCGCCGACCGTGGCACTTTCAATCACCAACAGCGTTTCATCATTTGCCCGGTTGGCGGCTTCACTCCAGTTGTGAGAACCGGTGATAACTGTCGCTCCATCAACAACACCGAACTTGTGATGGAGTCGATCGCCTACAGGGAGTTTTGGCATTCCGACCGTCGCCAGTGGGTGACTCCAGGGACGGTTTTCGACTTCCAACTTGCAACCTTCAAGTAGGCTAGCGCCCATCATTTCCATCGCTTCGCTGTAGGGGCGATAAACGAAACTGGAATCAACCAAAGCTCTGATACCGACTCCGGTTCGAGATTTGGCTTCGAGTGTGTTCGCCAACTGCTGGGCGGAAAAGACAAACAGCGCCAGATTGACGGATTTGGATGCGGTGCCTAAAGTCTGATCGATTAATCCGTTCGGTGTCTGCTGCCAGCGAGTTTTCGCGGTCGCCGGTGAAAACTGAACGGAGACGATCGCACCGCCAACTTGAACTCTGGCGATCGCACGGCTTGGCTTTTTTACACCAAACTTGCTATCTGGCTTTCCTCCGGGCCCGTCGCCCCACATGAGTGCGAACTCTTCACTGAAAACTTTTGCCAGCTCCGGGCTTTGAAGTTTGAGCAGATTATTGGGATTTCCCCGACTTTCGGCGCTGTTGAAATCGCCGTGAATATCGCTGGTGGTGAAATTAGCTGAAGTGACGATAACGGTTTTGCCATCAATGACTATGAACTTGTGGTGCATCAATCCGCTGCCTTTGCTGCCGTCAGCAGTATCGTCAATGATCGGGATTCCAGCTTCACGGACGATCGCTAGAGCATCACCGCTGGAGATTTCGGCATCGGAGAGGGAACCATCTTTATCGGTATCTGCAAGGTGAACGAGTTCAGCATAGCGATCGCGCTCTCGCTTGGGTAACGCTGCTACCTGTGAGGGAGAAAGAGGAATTGGACGATTGTAGAGATTTTCAATAATGACTCGAACCTTGATGCCAGAGCGATGACGATGCGCTAGAGCTTGCGCTATCCGAGGCAAGCGAAGTTCCTGAACTGCGACATCGACACTCTCGCGAGCGCTATTGATGGAATAGACCATGAGCTGTTCTAAGTCATGACCTGGACGAGTAATTTGGCGATAAGGCTCAGTATAGCTAGAAGTCTGAGACTGATTGAAGTAAACCTGAAGTGATGGATCTTGAGGCAATGCTTTGATGACTGGAGCTGCGGGAAGTTCTTCGGTTGACTTTGGTTTCATGAGCTGACAGGAAGCGAAACCAGCGAGAATTAAACCTGCTAAACCGACAATTTTCTTGTTCATGATGAGTGATTTTTGGTTGATGAATAATGGTTGTGTGGGTCTAAAAAAAAATCTCTAGCACCAGCTAGAGATTTTCTTATACTTCAACATTGCTATTTACAGTCCTTATCAGTTCGGATTACGACTTCGCCTTGATTGCCATTAGCTCCACCCCGAACTAAGCAAAACCGCTTTTTAGTCCAATGATGGCTAAAGGTTATTGTTCCATGCTGGCCATAGCTACCACCAATTCCGCTATTGGTTTCGCTTGCCCAACTAATCAACGTTGCTACATTGCTACCTGCTTTACCTGCAACTTTCGCATCAATACCTCTAAAGGTTGATTTGATGGTGATACCACTAGGCAAAGGGATTTTATCTCCACAAACTCCGCTCAAACACTCTGCAATTGCTGGCTGATCGCCTGTGAAAATTGCGACACTTCTAACTTCGCCATAATTTACGATTGCATCATATCTGCTTTGCTTCGCTGTTTGAACTAACTGGACATGAGCTGCTGTTACTTTTGCATAACCGATGATTGGAGTTGCTGCTAACAATGCAAGGGCTGCTAATTCACCAGCAATTACGATCGATACCAAAGTTTCAGTTAAATTAGCCATGAGAAATACCTAGATAAGGGTTAATGAGTTGCAAAATTACAACTCATTCTCTTATCGCGAAGCGCCCTCACAAAAAATCTTCACTTACTCTTTCTCTTAATTTTAAAGCCCCAATATCCTTTACAGATACTGAGGCTTTTTCTTAAGTTCGTAGCTTGCGGGCGCTACGCGCATCGGTATCGCTAGAACTAAAATTCATCAGTTCTGTTGTTGTTGTACTCTTTCTTGTTGGCATAATACTCAGTACGAATTTGCATCAATTCATCTGCTGTGTATCCCAACTTGCCGACAAATGTACGAATTCCTGCCAGATCCATTTTATGAATCTCATACGTTTCCCAGTCCTTTTTGAAAATTTCGTACAAATCTAAACCTTTGAGATCGGTATCATTGTCAGCCTTGAACTGTGACCAAGCCATTATCCGAATAGCATCTCTCAGATTGGATGCTTCTTTTTCAGATTTGGTCAAGATATTGATAGCCATGATAAACCTCTAAGTAAAGTACAAAAATCTAACTCAATCCCCAATGGCGAAGCCCTACAAAACGCTTAACTTCACCATTGCTTCTTAATTAACTGATGAAAAATAAGAGTTAAATATTCTGGATTGCTCCAAAATATTTAACTCTTATTCTACCATTCGATCGACTCAACCATTTTCGATCGATAACCTTTCGCTTGATTTAATTGCCACAACACCAAACTAAATCTTTCCTCACTCATAATGCGAGGGACAGAATGGATTTGCTTACAATTAAACTTCACAATTTCTCCGTCATTTAACACACAGCTTTTGCCATCCACCACAAACTCTGCAATGCCAATATTTAGGGAAACTGCGATCGGTTGTGCATAGCCATGATCACGATGATCGGCAATCAATCCACAACTACCACCTCTTTCTTTGCCATGATAAGTCAACAAACCTATATCACAGCCTGGATAAAGCCTCTGGCAAAGTTGATACAACCTTTCGTCATAAAACCCAAGGCTGACTTGTCCGTTGCCAAGATGGACTTTATTAAATAACCAAAGTTCTAACCTTTTATTGGTCAAACTACTATGGCTATATTCCATTTCTGCAACTAAACCTCTCAAATACTCTTTAAATTCAGAGAGATTTGGGATAACTTTCTTCATCTTTTCCATGATACTATGCTCCAAACGACAATATTTCACTCACCTCCTTATCGCGAAGCGACCCTAACAGATAACTCTCTGTAGATTCTTCTCTTTCGATCGATGATAGGATTGATGATGAAAAGTAGAAACTCTCCACCATCAATCTCTGTTAGTCAAGGCTAAAAGGCATCACCAACATCATATTCTTCTTCTTCAACAGCACTAACATCTTCAGGAATGTTACCATTGTCATTACCGTTAGACGAACTGTTATTCTTGACAGAAGCAGTCGTACTAGGAGTATTAGTTTTCTTGGCGTAGTATTTCGATCGAATCGAAAGCAATTCTGCCTCAGAAAACTCTAGACTCTTAGCAAAAGCGAGAAGATCCTCATAACCTTTGCCATGAATTTCATCAACTTGCCATTCTTTGTCAAAGACAGCATAACCGCCATACTGAAGATTCTTGAGTGCTTCTTTGTTGGTAGACTTGTACTCTTCCCAGGCAAGAATACGAAGCGCATCAATCAACAAACTACGCTTTTTGGCAGTTTTGGACATAAATACAATAGCCATGATGAAATTCCTTTGATAAATGTACAGTAATTTTGGAAATAAGCAGAAAACCTATCTCATTTCCCTATCGCGAAGCGAACCTGACAGAAAAACTACTGTAGGTTCTTTCATTTCAATTGGTGTTGAATAAGTAATAAAGGCTGCATAGAATTTGTTACTATGCAGCCTTTCCTCTACCATTCGATCGGTTCTACCATTTGTGATTTATAGCCTTTCTTCTCATTCAAAGTCCAAAGGACTAGGGAGAAGCGCTCAGGGGTCAGGATTCGTGGGACTGAGTGAGTAAGCTTGCAGTTAAATTCGCAGATGTCGCCATCATTGAGTTTATGAAGCTTGCCATTGATCGCAAATTCAGCCTCGCCAAGATTTATGCTTACTGCGTGAGGCATTGCGTAGCCGTGATCCTTGTGAGGTCGGATTAAGCCACTACTGCCTCCTCTCTCAGTGCCGTGATAGGTGAGCAAGCCTATGTTACTGCCGGGATAGATTCGTTGGCAGAAGTTATAGAGTCGATCGTCAAAATAAGCTGGCTTTACTGTGCCGTTGCCTAGATGCACTTCGTTAAAAAGCCAAAGTTCTAGTCGTCGAGTCGTCAGCGTTGAGTGGCTAGGCTTCATTAGCTCTACTAAGCTACGGCAGTAATCGCGAAAAAGCTCAAGGTTAGGGATCTCTTTCTTTAGTCGTTTCATTGGAATTATCCATCACTAAAAATCACTTCCTTATCGCGAAGCGACCCTTACAGAAAAATTACTGTTGCTTCTTCTCTTTCGATGGCTACGCCCTTCGACTACGCTCAGTGCAAGCCCGGTTTACGCCTACGATTGATGATGGAAAGATAAGCTTGCCATCACCAATCACGCTAGTCAACAGTTAATCATCAGCAAAAGTATCTGGATAAGGTTGAGCGATCGAGTAGTAGCATTCTCTGATGGCTAAGAGTTGTTCGATCGAGAAACCTCTTTCTGTTGCTAATAGAGTAAGTTGAGTTAGATCCATCGATCGAATCTTACTCTGTCTCCAGCGACTGTAGAATCTGGTGTAACGCTGGTTTAAATCTTCACGAATCTGAGGATTTGTTTCAAACACCTCCCATGCGAGCACCCGGAACGCATCACGTAGGCGTAGAGTTGTTTGTTCTGTTTCTGAATCAATCTGAATCATGGTAGTAGAAGTAGAGTAGAGTAAGTTAGATTTCTGTTACTGATTGACTATGGACTAAAGCTTGGATATTAAAGCCTTTCTCCATGAGATACCAAACAGTCTGATAGTAATCCATTGAATGAATCTGATGAATTTGCCAACCTTTGTTAAACTCGGCTTCAGTCATCTGTTCTTGGTAATGTTGCCAAGCCAAGGATTTGAAAGCCAACTTTAGCTTTTCAGTGATTTCCGATTTCTCACGTTCGGATTCAAAAACTTGTCGTTCCCGTTCTTCACGTTCAGTTAGAGACATCTTTGTTAGTCCTGTTGTGGGAAAAGTTCATTGAAAAGTTTGAACAGACTTTCTTTGTTTACGATCGATATCTTCAGTGCGTAAGGAAACAGCGGATCATTTTCGGTAACAAACTTGGATTTGTTGGGGAAATTAGATGCGGGAAATGCTACTTGAAGAGAGGTTGCTCTAGGAGTAAGAATCAGTTGATATCTTTTGTCCCGTTTGTATTTGTAACCAACGTATTGTTCTGTGTAGCACCGCACTAACTGAGTATTTTTTACTAACCAAGTTTCTGCGAGCGAAAACAAAGTTGTTCCACCTTGAATTGTTTTAATGTCAGTAGAAATCAATTGAGGTACACCGTCAATAACTTCAAATCGTTGAATCACATCGTAAACTATTTTGTCAGACATCAGAATTGTGGGTGAATTAGGTAATGTGGATAGTCTAAGTTTCTCCTTGCAGAAGTAGTAAAGAGAAACTTAGGTTTTAGCTTTTAGGTAGTTGAATGCTCAGCTACTTTTTCTTGCAGCGAATTACTTCAGCAACAAACTCAGGAGTTAGCCCACGTATTTTCATTTCAAACGGGAAATCTTTAATCCGCTTAGCTTTTCTCGGTTCGGCTTCTTTCGGAAGTGTGTAACCGCCAACTGTAGCTACGAGATTGAGATATGTAGTAGCCTCAGTTTTCGATCGAATCCCTATGTACGTGATGAAGGATTCAAATCCTGATGCAGCATCCGGCATTTCTTGCCAATTGAATTGATTATTGGTTGTGCCGACAATCGTGATTCGATCGCTCAATCTTACTACAACATAACTGCCGTGCGGTGATGTTTCCACTACTTCACCTTCAACACCTGCAAAATTGACTATTTCCATGACCAAGATTCCTTACTAAGTAAATAACTCAACACTTCAAAGCGAAGCAAAACATTAACAACCTTAGAAACAGTTTCTTGATTTTGTTTCTTTGATTGCTAGTGTTTCTGATGTTTCTGATGTTTCTGCTAAACAGGATGAGGAAAATGCTGTAGAGTTTGAATAAGATACTCAGGAGAAAGCCCGATCGCTCTCACTTGATAGGGATAGCCCCGAACGAGTTTAGCAACAGAGACATCCTCATTGGGAGTTCCGCTAGCTTTGGTGATTGTGTCTTTGATAAGTTCAGCTTCGTCGTAGGTGTGTACTCCCACATATAGGACAAACCGTTCTGATAGAAAACCTGCGAGATTGTCCGTTGTTTCATCCCAAGTAAATTGGCTTGTGTAAATGCCTTTGATAGCGATCCGATCGGACAGTCGGAAAATAAAACAGCCGTGATGTGGAGACAACGCCAACACCTCAGCTTGAATTCCACCGAAATTTATTCTTTCCATTTCACTAATCCTGTAAGTGAACAATTCAATAAGTCAACGTTTTATAGCGAAGCATACACCTCTTCTGTCTCTGTTGTAGTAGCAGATACAGGATATGGAATAAACGATTTGAAACGGGCTTGATGTTTAATTCTGTGCTGATTACCAATCGAGCGAAAAACTTCTTTGACATTCTTGAGGCGAAGATGCTGAAGATTTAATGAACCTTGCGAATACTGTTGCCATAATCCTTGCTGGTACAGGTGTAGGCACATATAGAAAGCGTAATCTGGCAAAACTAACACTGGACATTTGATGCCTGTAAGGTAAGGCTGAAATTCCTTAACTGGTTCCCCTAACTTATTTTTGCTACCTTTATTTATCAGCCAGAAATCCGCTTCGGGGAAATTGTTTTTCACAATCCAGTTAAACAGTGATACGTTTTCCATTTCGTTTTGGGAAAAACATCACTTCCCCAAAACGAAGTATTTTCATCTCTCTTTCTTCACTTCAACTCTCACACATCCAGAGCGCACATGAGCATCACATGAGCATGACATAAGAAAAGCCAGAAACAGAAACGGGAGATGTTTCTATTTCTGACTTAAAAGTTAGACAGCGCTGTAGATTTCCCAGGATAAAAGTTTTTCGTCAGTTCCTTGTTCAGTTTCAACAATGTACTCAAAATACTGAGCAACAGTTACTGAAGGGACGATCGACTTAACTGTAACTACCCCGCAGACAGTCGAATAAAGGCTACCTACCTGGATGCGATCGCCATTGACAGATAACGGGAGTTCGCAAGAGAAAGGATATTCCTTCCTACCATCTACGCAAACATAGACACCGCCTCGCCAAACCAAATTCTCGTTAACCGACAAATCAAACTGAGACTGGTCAGGGCGAGGGCGGGAAATCAGGGTAACTACTTTCTTTCCTGTTGGTTTAACTGTAACTAAACTCATGGCAAACTCCGCAATAAAAACTCTTGTCCTTATCGCGAAGCGCTAGCCACAGTTTTATTAAACGTTGATTATGGGATATTCTGACCAATACCATTCCAGAAATCTTTTGATGAATTGAGCAGTAGGTAAGTCGTAAGAACTCACATACCAAAGAAATAAAGGCTCATTTCTATGTCTCTCACAGAAACGAAGGAAATGTCTATTAACTGTTTGAGTTTCAATTTTCTGCCAAATAATTTGACGTTTTTCTTCGACTGTTGCTCCTTTAAAATAAGTAGCTAAATTGGTCAATTCTTTGCGCTGTTTACAAGCCCAAGTTGCCAAACGAATGTCTGTGCCTTCATAAGCAACAGCATAATGACCTTTTAGACATTCATCCTCAACTCGCTTGCCGTTTCTATCGAAATAAGTTCCTTGTCGTCTGTTGACATCATAGGGAAAAAGGCTCATTGGATTGATGTGAATGTCTGACATGATTTTCTTAATATTAGAGTTGTGGTTTTGATGTTGCGTGGTAGAATAGTCAGATAACAGCTTCTTACCCAAGATTAATTTTCGGTATCGCTGAAAACCTCGGCTTTTTACCAGGAAAAGAATTTATGTCTTTTCCTGGTACAGCCGATCTAATTTAGAACCTGATTTGCCAAATAATCAACGCATCTGGCGACAAGTTCAGCATGAGAGCGATCGGAAATATAAATCAGCTTGAGCCGACCTGTATCCCGATAAACATGAGCTAATTCCATGACTGAGCGAAAGATATCTGAATCAGGCACTAAATTAGGCTCATAGAAACCTTTTAATCTGACTCTGAAATATCTCGGTAAATGCTTCTGGATTTGTTGCCATAGCATTTGCCGATATTCCTCAACTGAAAACTTACCTCGCCACAGTGGAGAATTATCTAACTGATCATAATGATCGATTAAACCTTCAGATACGTTGAAAACTTCGCGTTCAATATCGATCGCAAATTTAACTTTTTCAGTGTTAAATTTGTCGAAGTCAAACTTTTCCACAGTAATAGTCATGGTAGTTACAAGTGATAGGTCACTCCCTTATCGCGAAGCGACCCTCACCGACCAACCTCAATTGCCTCAAATTCTGATAATTTTGGTTTTCCTTCCAGTTCGATCGATATTCTCTTTGGTTCCCCGACTGTTGCCATCCCAGAGAGCCAAACCGTAATCGCAAAGTAAGCACATTGCTATATCTCGATTGACATAGCTGCCTGCAATTCCTACTGTTTCATACCCCGTCGTATTTCTCGGTTTTCCGTTGCCGTCCCACAAAGCAAAGTAAACCTTAACGTTCAGGTAATTCGATCGACGCAGATATTCTTGAACTAGCTTGTCTACGCCTCCCGCATCACCAACAATTACCGAAAACTTTAGCTCTATTATTCGATCGATTGATGGTAATCCAGCACTGATATCTTTTATTGATCGACTGCCAGAAATCATTACAATTTTAGTCATACTTTTGCCTCATACTTTTCCCTCAAACTACTTCCCAAACACGAAGTGAAAATGATAGAATTAAAATAAACTCAACTCAAATGAAACTAAAGTGCATTGATTTGTTTGCGGGAATAGGAGCTTGGGAATTAGCAGGAAGTTTAGTGAACTCTAATTCTCAGATTAAATTAGAGACGATCGAATTCGTAGAAAACAACCCTTACTCCCAAAAAGTTCTGCAAACTCACTTCCCAGGAATCCCAATTCATTCCGACATTATTAATTATGTCCCTATTAAACAAAGAGCCGATGTCTACACAATCAGTTTCCCTTGTCGGGGCACATCTAGAGCCGGAAAAAAGACAGGACTCATCCATGTTGAATCAAGCCTCTGGTTCCAAGCACTCCGATGCGTCATACTCGGTAGACCAAGTTTTGTATTGGTGGAGAATCCTGTCGGGCTTATCGATCGAGGGCTACGAACAATTATTGCCGGACTCAGAATGGGCGGTTACGAAACAGAAGTTGAAGTTATCAGCGCGTCGGAGTGCGGTGCGCCACACGAGAGGCAAAGAGTGTTTATCATTGCCTACGCCAACGACCTTAGCCTCCAGCAACGGAAAGGGTGGCAGAGCTGGGCAGCATCGGTTAGAGCAAATATTGAAATCGCAAGGTCGTTTACCAGCTACCCAGAAGTTACATCCAGAAGTTTGCCTGTGGATGCTCGGATTCCCCCTTACTTGGCTGGATTGCATTATGAAAAATGGTGGCGTTATAACCCGCCACCCGCCAACGTTGGACTGCCACGAAACACACGCGGACGTGCTGAAGCAATAACTCTAGCTGGTTTATCAATCTGTGTTCCTCAAGCTACTGTTCCATTAATGCGTTTACAATTTCTAGCTTCTTTGTTGTCAAATGAAATAATGTAATGCTTCGCTCTAAGATTTCAACATTTTGGAATCTAGAAATGGGAAGAAAAGCAAAAGTATCTGATGTAGACATTCCAAAGATTATTAAACTTTACTGGGAAGGGCATAGTTATTCAAGTATTGAAAAAATCTTAGGGTGTACGAGGAAAAGTATCCCCGGAATTCTTGAAAAGGCAGGCATCACTTTAAGAGAACAGAAGTTCAACCATCAAAAGCGATCGCAAGTTATTAAGACTTCTCGTGGATACCTTTACGAATATTGTCCGGGGCATCCTCGCACCATAGAAAACGTAAGCGTATACAAAGATTACGTTGCTCAACATACGTTGATTATGGAAAAACATCTAGGTCGTTATCTTGCCTATTATGGTGAAAGCGATCCTAAAACTGAAATAGTCCATCACAAAAACCGTAATCGAAGTGATAATAGTCTAGAAAACCTGGAGGTAATGACTAACGAGGAACATTGGCATCTGCATAAAGACGATCGAAATTCAAAAATTCAGAAAAAGGTAAGATGCTTAAACACAGGAGAAGAATTTCAAAGTGCTGCTGAAGCTGCTAGAAGTATGGGATTAGAATATCACTCTGTTAGTGTAGCAATTCGTAAAGGCTACCGATCAGGCGGTAAACGTTGGGAATATTGTGATTAAATGAGAAAGTAAAAAGTGGTAAATTTCTTACTACTTTTTACTTAACCTTGGAACACAAATTGAAATCGCAAAATCGTTTACCAGCTACCCAGAAACTAAACCCAGAACTATGCCTTTGGATGATGGGATTTCCGAGTACATGGCTGGATTGCATTATGACCACTGGTGGCGATTCAATCCCCCGCCAGCCGAGCCAGGAGTAAAACGGAGAACTCCAGGCAGGGCAGAAGCAATCAACTTAGCAGGTCTGTCGATCTGCGTTCCCCAAGCGACTGTTCCTTTGATGCGTCTCCAGTTTCTAGCTTCTCTACTTCAATATTAGACCTCTTGCAAAAAAAATCTATGTTATAATTAGAAGTTTTAAATTTAATCGCCTAAGTAGGTCGGCGAAAAAAAACAAAACTATGTTAAGATACATAAAGAAAGGTAGAGCTTTAGTGAGGTAATTAATATATGGGCGCTCGATTAAGGGTATTTCTGACTCAAAAGCAAGACAAAACCCTATTTAATCTGAGAACGGCGAAAGTACCACAAAAATTCAAAGATCGAGCAGAAGTAATCAGGTTAAACGCAAATGGCTGGTATGTTGAGAAAATAGCTACTCACTTTAACTGGGCTTCACAAACAGTGAGAGCAGTCTTACATAAATGGGAAGAATTTGGTATAGAAAGCCTTTGGTAAAAACCAGGTCGAGGGGTAAAAGCCAAATGGAAAGAAGAAGATATAGAGTTTTTGGAAGAATGCTTAAAAAAAGAACCACGTAAATATAAAAGTTTTCAATTATAGCCTTTCTCAGAAATATGAGGTATCATGTTACTGACACAGGGTAAGAGCATCTTAATCAGGCTTGACACAAGCATTTGAGAATCTGCATCATATAGTCATCATTCATCGCCGCTCGTTTCTTTTTTTGTCGCAAACTACGTCGGAGAGTCGTTTCTTGATTGATGGCATTAAGTGCCATTCGTCTTATAAGAGCCAAGTTTTGAGGGCTGTTTAACGACCGAATGCGGCATTGGTCTTCATTAAAAGTGACATCTAAAGTCCAATGAACTTGGTTTTCAATCCCCCAATGTTGACGAATTACACGACCATTAAGCTGAGCATCCACTGGTAAAGAACTTAGGTAAAACTGTACCTCTTGAGTCGTTTTGTTCCAAAGATGACGGACTCGTTCTACAAAAACAATCGTCTGAATATCTGTCCATTGTTCTTGTTTATAAAGCCCTCCTAATGCCGCCACTGGCACCGCCCAAACTTTTCTAATTTCGACGCGATGATGTCCCTTTTCTGTGCGGGAATCATGACTCACTTCAATTCCCTCAAACTGTTGAGATTTAGCCATCTCAAACCAGGTTTTAACTTGATTATAAAGAGTTGGATGATTACTTTTTAAGGTGACTACATAATCGGCTTTTTTCTGACGAATCAACCGAACAATCTCGGTTTGTGTCCCCATCGCATCAATCGTAATAATGGCTCCGGTGATGTCAATTAATTCCAATAATGCCGGGAGCGCTGTGATTTCATTTGAATGGTCTTCAACTTTGACTTGTCCCAAGACTAACCGATGTTCACTCGCCCACGCCGTCACTAAATGTAAGTTTTTTACCCCTTTTTGTCGGTCATAAGATCCTCTCAGACTTTTTCCATCTATCGGGATCACTTCTTGGCTAATTGAACCGATTAATTGGTTGAGCCATGTTCGCAATTTTTGCTCTAACATTTTGGGGTCTAACTTTTCAAAGACCCGACGGAATGTATCATCACTCGGGATGCCATTGGGTAATTTTAAAAACTTTTGTAACCAGGTAAGCTTACTGATTCCATAATTTTCCATGTCTTCCCACCCATTCGCTCCGGCTATGACCGCTAAAAGGGCAATGACAAGAATGTCTTTGAGTAAATGTTGTTTGGTTCGCTCCACTCTTGGATCTGGTACGTCATCAAAATAATTTGAAAAGCCCGTTTGTAAATCTTCGATAGAGATGGGCTTTGGCTTGTTGAGTTCTTCGGATTTTTCCGCTGGGTTGGAGGGAGCGAATCCTTTACTCATAACCATAAACTTTTCCTGACCTTGATGACTTAGCTTTTGAGGTCATTATAGAACCGTGACTGACGAGCGGGCTACCCTGTATATTTTGTGGGTTTTGTCAAGTACAATTTATACCAAATTAGATGAGCTTACCCTGGTTACTGACACTCACTCTTGAGGGTCAAACAGAGAAGATAAGATCAAATGAACTATAATTATATGGTTCAGTAAGATCACGCGAAAGCGATACCACACATAATAGCATTTTTTTGACAGCACGATCTGCTTGACTCACAACACGTTTACTTGTACCCAACTTCATACCTTGTTAAAAATGAAAGCTTATTCGATTGATTTTAGACAAAAAATACTTGATACTTATCATACTGAGCCCATTTCACAAAAAGCAATAGCTAAGCGTTTTTCTGTAGCCTTGAGCTTTGTACAAAAATTGCTTAAACAATATCGTGAAACAAAAAACATTAGACCTCTTGCAAAAAAAATATATGTTATAATTAGAGGTTTTAAATTTAATCCCCTAGAGCTAACTCATAATTGTA